>JALYIG010000001.1 GCA_030775885.1 Acidobacteriota bacterium
AGGACGATTACGGCGGAACAACTGTCACCAACATTCGCGAACACGTCGAGAGGAAGCTGAGCGACTTTACTGCGGCGGAGTGGGCCAAGCGGCCGATTGAATACTCCACGGGCTACACGCTGCTGCCGGGTAAATACACCATCAAGGTGCTCGCGCGCGATGATGAGACGGGCCGCATCGGCACGTTTCAGACGACGTTCGTCATCCCAAACCTGAACAAGGAGACCAAGCGCGTGCCGATCAGCTCGGTCGTGCTCTCGGGCGAACGCGCGCAGATGAGCGAGGCAATCTACAACGCCAGCAAAGGCAAGGAACAGGCGAAGGAGATCGCCGCGGACCCGCTGATCCAGAACGGCGCCAAGATGATTCCCAGCGTGACGCGTGTCTTCAGCAAGAGCCGCAGCATGTTCGTCTACCTGCAAGCGTACGAGGGGGCGACACCCGCTCCCGCTGCGCCTGCCGCCGGTGCTGCTGTTGTCCCTGTTGCTCTGGCTGCGTCAACCGTTCGGCCACTCGTCGCCTTCGTCAGCTTCTACCAGGGGCAGAGCAAGGTGTACGAGACTCAGCCGATGGAGGTTTCGCCCAACCCGAACACTCGCCTGCAGATCGCGCCGATGAACTTCACGGTCGATCTCAGCTCGCTTAATCCGGGCAAGTACAACTGCCAGGTGTCGGTGCTCGATCCGAATGGAGGCAAGAGCGCGTTTTGGAAGGCGGAGATCATGGTGGTGCCTTAGGAGCAGCCTAAGGCTGTCCTGCCGGACGGGCCCACTGCGCGTGGGGCGGTCATTTCGTGACTCGTGTTGGGCTTCGCTTGGTGCTCCCGCTGGTCGCGAAGAGGCAGGGTTGCTTTGGGGTAAGATTGGCGCGTGATGATGCGTCGAGTTTTTTCTGCTGGTTTGGTTCTCGTTCTCGGTTTCACTAACGCGGCTTCCGCATTCGCGCAGACGGCTGCTCCCACCGGCGCGCAGCCGCTCCCGGATGGCAAGGCGCACACGTTTCGCGTTGAGGGCAGCCAGTTCACGCTGGACGGCAAGCCCTTCCGCGTCATCTCCGGCGAGATGCACTATCCGCGGATTCCGCGGGAGTACTGGCGGGCTCGGCTTAAGATGGCGCGTGCTATGGGGCTGAACGCCATCACCACCTACGTCTTCTGGAACGAGCACGAGCAGAGGCCGGGCACGTTCGACTTCAGCGGCAACAACGACGTGGCGGAGTTCATCCGCGAGGCCGCGCAGGAAGGTCTGTGGGTAATCCTGCGACCGGGGCCGTACGTGTGCGCGGAGTGGGAGTTTGGCGGCTATCCCGCGTGGCTGCTGAAGGACCCTACCACTGTGATCCGCTCCAGCGACCCGAAGTTCATGGAGCCGGCGACGCGCTGGATCATGCGGCTCGGCAAGGAGCTTGCGCCGCTGCAGGCAGGCAATGGTGGGCCGATCGTGCTGGTGCAGGTGGAGAACGAGTACGGCTCGTTCGGCAACGACCACGCCTACATGGAGGCGAACCGCAAGGCGCTGGTTGATGCAGGGTTCACCAAGGCGCAACTATACACAGCGGACGGGCCCGGCGTGATTGCGGGCGGCTCGCTGCCGGATCTTCCGGTTGGCATCAACTTCGACGGCAACCATCCCAACGAGGCTGCGAAGAGCTTCGCCACGCTCGCGAAGGTTCGCCCCGACGGGCCGCTGTTCAACTCTGAGTTCTGGGCGGGCTGGTTCGATCATTGGGGCGGCAAGCACGCGCACACCAGCACCGAGACGCAGGCGGCGAACCTCGAGTGGATTCTCGAGCATGGCGGCTCGGTGAGCATCTACATGTTTCACGGCGGGACGGATTTTGGGTGGATGAATGGGGCGAACTCCAGCGATGCAATACCGAAGCAGTACGAGCCGGATGTGACCAGCTACGACTACGACGCCGCTCTCGATGAGAGCGGCCGTACGACGCCGAAGTTCTTCGTCTTCCGCGAAATTATCACCAAGGCTACGGGCGTTACGCCGCCCACAGTGCCTGAGGTTACAGCGCCGATTGCGATTGCGCCATTCAAGCTCACTGAAGCCGCTTCGCTGTGGGACAACCTGCCGAAGCCGATTGCGAACTCCGCGCCGCTGACGATGGAGGACATCGGCCAGCCCTACGGCTACATGCTTTACCGTGCGCACACTCTGGTCGAGGGAAAGGCCGCAGGGATCGCGCTCGATCCACGCGATTACGCGCGGGTCTACGCGGATGGGACGTTGGTCGGCTCGATGGACCGGCGCCTGGGCGAGTCGAAGGTATCGATTGCAGAGCCCGACGTGCGCTACAGCTCCCGGTTGCTGCATCTCGATGTGCTGATTGAGAACACGGGGCGCATCAACTTTTCCAAGCAGCTGCGCGGCGAGCGCAAGGGCATGGGGCAGTACGTCAGCATCAACGGTGACCCGATCAAAGGCTGGAAGATGTATCCGCTTCCGATGACCGACCCGGCGGCGATGCACTTCAGCAAGGTGGAGTGCACGGGGCCGTGCTTCTATCGCGGCTCGTTCAACGTGGAGCATCCGGCGGACACTTTTCTCGATACGTCGAACCTAAGCAAGGGACAGCTTTGGGTCAATGGGCATGCAATGGGACGCTTCTGGAAGATCGGGCCGCAGAAGACGCTTTACATTCCCGGGCCGTGGCTGAAGAAAGGCAGCAACGAGGTCGTTGTGTTCGACGTGGACGGCAAGCCGGACAGCACGCTGGAAGGGTTGACCAAGCCGAATCTGGGCGAGTGAACGAGTGGTCGTCCGTCGGTCTTTTGTATCGGGTCTTTAGCCCTCTTGTCATATTCCGGTAGCTAACCTAGGCCTTCGGCCTAGGCTGGTAGGTCGTCGCGCCGTTGGCGCTCAGTGCTTGCGGACTACGACCGGTTACAAGCTGCAACTGAGGGATGGCAGTTTGCAACGACGACTAGAAATTTACAACTGAGAACTGAGAACCGACAACTAACAACTAACAACTGTTACTCACATGTAGTCGACGCCGTACTGGACGGGGATCTGGGTGAAGGCGATGCGGGTCGGCGCGGAGTCGCGGGCGGGCAGCATTCCGGCGAAGTGCAGCGTGGTGTGGCCATACTTCAGGTTGAGCTTGTCCATGGTCGCGGCGAGTTCGGCTCGGTTGTCGGGATCGCCGAAGAGCGATGCCTGAAACTCGCCTTCGGGGATCAGGTTGTGCATGGTGACGCCGACGAAGAACGGTCTCGCGAACTCCGGGCCTTCGGGGCTTTTGGCCCATGCGTCGCGCAGGATGTTGAGCAGAGTCAGCGTGTCCTGGCAGGGCGAGAAGCGCGCCTCCATGCCCCAGCCGGAGTGGCGGATTCCGGAGAAATGTTTCTTCGATTTCACCTGCGCGGCCTGCTCGCGCGTGAGTTGGTAGCGGATGGCGACATGCATCGCCGCGGCGTGGAAGTGCTCCATCCGCAAACGCATCGCGGCCTTGTGCAGCAGCTTGTGTGCGACTGCCCAAGCGCCTTCGGGCGAACGGTGCTCGGGGCCGAGGACGTGCGAGTGGCCGAGCGATTTCTGGATGCCGGAGTCGACGGGTGCGCCGTCGTCGCCTGTCTCCGCGCCGCGCAGCCAGTGGAAGAGGCGGTCGCCCCACACTGAATCCCACAGCGCGTGCATGCCGGTGCGGTCGAGCGCGAGGAGCTGCTCCATGGTGGTGATGCCCTTGGCGTTCAGGCGGACCTCGGTCTTCGCGCCGACGCCGGGCAGGTCGCGAAGGACTAAATGTGCGATCGCGCGCGGCAACTGCGAGGGCAGCAGTCCGATCAGGCCGTCGGGCTTCTGCATGTCGCTGGCGATCTTGGCGAGGTAGCGGTTGGGCGCCATGCCGATGGAGCAGCGCAGCGTCTCGCCGACGTCGTCGCGGATGGCCTGCTTGATCTTCAGCGCGATGGCGCGGGAGCGGGGCGGCTCCTGCTCGCGGCCCATCAATTGGCAGACCATCTCGTCAATGCTCGGCGTGTGCGCGACCGGGCAGCAGCGTTCGACGGCCTGCGCGATACGGTGCGAGTAGTCGGCATAGACGCCGTGGTTGCCTTCGATCAGGACGATGTCGGGGCAGATCTTCTTGGCCTCGCCAACCTGCGTGCCGGTCTTGATGCCGAGTGCCTTGGCCTCGTAGCTGGCGGCGATGCAGCAGGTGGTGTCGGCGTGGGTGGGCACGACGGCGAGCGGGCGGTTGCGGTATTCGGGATGAAGCTGCTGCTCGACCGACGCGAAGAATGAATTGAGGTCGATGTGGAGAAACGCGAACCGGTCGGATTGGGGGACGGACAGGTTGTCAGGCATTAGCCCCTCCGCATTCTCTCTTCACATTCTATTTCGCTTTTTGTTTGCTTCGCGCTTTCCTGGCTCTATAATTTTTGCATCATGCGAATCGCTTGTACGGCAACCGCCAAGGATTTTGTTGCTGCCTAAACTCTCCGCGCCTGGCGGCATCCAGTCGGCAATCAATGTAAGGGACGCGCTCTCATTGCGGCAATGGTTCACTTCCAACGGTACGAAACAAGGAGAAATCGCATGACTTTTATACGGAGTTTGTTAGGCCCGAGCACCCACGAAATCTGGAAACAACTTTGTGCCGAGATTGGCGCGCAGTATGTTGAAGGAGGGTTCTGGAAGGGGGACAAGGTTCAGGGCACCCACGGCTCATGGACGATCACCCTGGATACCTACACGGTTTCGACCGGCAAATCCTCTACTACGTACACCCGCATGCGGGCGCCGTTCGTGGATTCAGACGGCTTCCGCTTTACCGTTTATCGCAAAGGAATTTTCAGCGACATGGGTAAGCGGTTGGGTATGCAGGACATTGAAATAGGGGACGAAGCCTTCGACCGCGATTTCATTCTCAAGAGCAATCAGGAGTCGAAACTACGGGAGCTGCTGGGAAGCCCCAAAATGCGGGAGCTGATCCGCCAGCAGCCGCAAGTTCATTTTGAGGTCAAAGACGATGAAGGTTTCTTCGGTTCCCGCTTCCCTGCAGGCGTCGATGAGCTCTGTTTTCAGGTTGTGGGCGTGATCAAGGACGTCGAACGGTTGAAATTGCTGTATGACCTCTTTGCGGAAACGTTGGATCAGTTGTGCCGCATCGGATCGGCTAGCGAAACCGCACCAGGCGTTACCTTATAACAGAAAACTTCCTGACATCGAAGTGAGTTGCCTAGTTTGCCGACGGCCGCTCGACCTGGTCGATGACGAGGACTTGGACGGGCGCTTTGGCGGGTTCTAGTTTCAGCCCAAGTTGCTCCTCAAGTGCCGTGAAGACACTCAGGTCTGGATCGGTCTTCGATGGCACGTCGAAAGTGAACTTGTAGTCCCCTTTCAGTCCGGTCTGGTCGACGACGTTGCGGCCAACTTCGGGGATACGTGAGAGTTGGAGTGCGAGAAAGCTCATCGGCTCTCGATTCACGGTCCACCGGTGACCGTTGTAACTGGCTTTGACCTCGTGTTGATCCACCACAGCGGAAGCCGCCGGCACTGAGCTGAACCTTGGACCGCCCTTTGCAGGCAGCAGAGCATACGCGCGCATTTCTCTTGTCTCGAATCGCGACTTGAGTCCGAGGCGTTGCTCGACGACTGGGCGCAGCATAACCAGAACCTCGTCCATGCGCTGCTGGGGTGATAGCACGCTCAGCCTCGTCGCGTCGGCGTCCTCCAACTTGGCGGTCACGTCATATTGAGTTGAGTCAATCCAAGCCGGACCGCCGACGATGTTAGGAAGGTCCAAGCCATAAGCATCGGCAATGAGAACCCTGACGTTGACCCCCATCAGCGTCATCCGATTTCCCACGACCTGGTAATTCCAATGGGTTCCTTCCGCGCTCGGATGTATGGTCACGACTTCGAAGGAAGGTGTTGGCGCTGTCTGGGCGCGAACCGGGGATGGATTGGACGAGGCGAATACAAGCGCACAAGCTACGGTTACTCTTTTCAATCTGCTGCAATCAACACGAAGGGCGTTGAGTTCCATAACCGACAACTATATAGCTAACCGGCGAGGTTCACGCCGGTGCCAAGTGCAGTGATGTCCCCATCTTCCCATCTCTACGTAGCAGCCCGTGCCGCTTAAGGGCACGGCTTCACAGGCTGCGGAAAAACCCCGTCTCGTTAAGGGCGCGGCTTCACCGGCTGCGTCTCTCATTCGTTTGGGCTTACCGGGACAAAAACTATTTTTCTTGAGAACCCTCAGCAAAATCGCGTGTCAAGCCCCCGATTGCCTCAACTTGCTCATTCGCAAAGATATAGGCTTGTTAAGTAGTTACGGTCAACGGAGTATCATTGAGATATGGGGAGATTTGCGTGCACGCCACGACGCCCATCGCCGGCTGAAAAGCTCTCCACCACCGCCTACAACCCATTCATATTTAACATCTTAGCGGTAACTATTCTGGATGCATATATTTACCGCACCAGTCTACCCGTAACCCACTCAATCCAGACAATTTGTCGCCAGAATACCCCGTCCAAGGGGGGCTCTCGCAAGAGACTACGGAGCCCGTCGGGTATAGTGCGAGCAGCGGACGGCTACATTCCAAGGGCAAGAAGGATGAGGATGGCGGGGTTCAGGATTGGGATCAATATGGCCGGGGCGATCTCGGCTGGGGCTTATACGGCGGGGGCGCTGGATTTTCTGACCGAGGCGCTCGATGCGTGGATGAAGGCGAAGGCAGAGGGCGCGGAGGTTCCGCAGCATGAGGTTACGATCGAGGTGTTCTCGGGCGCGTCGGCGGGCGGGCTATGCGCGGCGTTGTCGGCGGTGCTGCTGCAGGACGAGTTCGAGCACATCACGGATACTTCGAAGCGCGGGACCAGCAACCGTTTTTACGAAGGCTGGGTGAACAAGACCGACATCCGCGAGATGCTGAAGACGCGCGACCTGGAGCGGCCGGGGCCGTTGCTGTCACTGCTCGACTCGACGCTAATGGACGAGCTTTGGGTGTATGGGCTGACGCGCGGAAAGAGCATGGCGGCGCCGCGGCCGTATGTGTCGCCGGACCTCACGCTGTTTCTGTCGCTGACGAATCTGCGCGGGGTGTTGTATTCGCTGAACGGCTTGTCACCGGGCGGTGTGGAGGAAACGACGTCGTTCTTTGGCGACCGCATACGCTTCCAGACGGTGCGGCCGGATTCGACCAGGCCTCTGGGCGAGGCAGCGTACCCTATCGACCTGGTGTCGTCGCAGGGCGATATGGAGTTGCTGGGAAATGCGGCGATGGCGACGGGGGCGTTTCCAATGTTTCTCGCACCGCGGGTGCTGTTGCGGAAGCACTCTGACTACACGCCGCCGTTGTGGGAGCAGCATGGGACAGGAGCGCAGGGCGAGGTGCCGGTGTCGCCATCGTTTCCTCCGGGGATGGCGGACCCGTTCCTGACGCTGAACGTGGATGGAGGCGTGACCAACAACGATCCTTACAACTATGCACATGACTATTTGGCGTCGCTCGATCCTCCGCGCCCGGACAATCGTTTGGGGCGCGATCCGTGCAAGGCGGACCGGGCGGTGGTGAGCATTGCGCCCTTTCCGGCCATGGCGAGCTATGCGGTGGACTACGATCCACTGAAGCACTCGGGCGTGCTGCGGGTGATGGTGCGTTTGTTCCAGGCGCTGATGTCGCAGTCGCGGTTTTATGGCGAGTCGCTGAGCCACCTGATGCGCGGGACGACCTTCAGCCACTTTATGGTGGCGCCTTCCGACCATGAGCTGATCGAAGCGCAGAAAGATGCGGCGGTGCATCACTCGCCCATCCCGAAGGCTCTGCAGTGCGCGTCGCTGGGGGCGTTTGCGGGATTCTTCGAGCGCGGGTTTCGTGCGCATGACTACGAGCTGGGACGGAGGAACTGCCAGAAATTCCTGCTCGACCACTTTATCTTCCCGGCGAACAACGTGGTGATGAAGGAGGCGCTGGCGGGGATGGATACGGAGGTGCGCGCGCGTGTGGTGGCACAGTACAAGCGACCCACTCCGCGGGGACCCGGCGGCGTGGAGATGGACTTCGCGCAGGAGGCGTGCGCGGCGAGCGAGCGGGTTTGGCTGCCGGTGATTCCACTGTGTACGGACGAGCTGAGGACACCGATTGCGCCGATCCCGCGCTACAAGATGAAGGAGGCCGACCTGGATGAGGTGGTGCGGCTGATTGCGGCGCGCTTCGAGGCGGTGGCGCAGCGGATGATCCGGGCGATTCATCATCGTGCGCTGCGCTGGTCGCTGCGGCCGGGACCGTGGATTGTGGCGCGGATGGGGCGCGGTGCTATGAAGCAGATGCTGGCGAAGCAACTGGGCGATTCGTACAAGGGGGAGGAGTAGAGGTGGGGAAGTCTTTGCGTGGATGGGCGACGGTTGCGGTCGTGTTGTTCGCTGCGTGCTGGTGCGGGCAGGCGCGGGCGGAGCAGGAGAGCGCGCTGCAGCGGCAGATCGAAAAGATTGCGGCGGGCGCGCAGGGTAAGGTGTCGGTGGCGTGTTCGCTGCCGGGTACGAGGCTGAACTGCGACCTGAATCCGAAAGCGCATCCGCCGATGCAGTCGGTGTTCAAGCTGCCGCTGGCGATTGCGGTGCTGCACATGGTGGAGCAGGGCAAACTGCAGCTGGATGAGCCGGTGCGGTTTCTGGCGTCGGACCGGATTCCAAATGCGTACAGTCCGCTGCAGGAAAAATATCCGGCGGCGGGTGTGGATGTGCCGCTGAACGAGATGTTGCGGCTGACGGTTTCGCTGAGCGACAACGTGGCTGCGGACATTCTGCTCCAACTCGCAGGCGGAGCGGGGGCGGTGAATGACTATATTGCGTCGCTGGGGGTGACCGGGTTTCATCTGCAGGATGGCGAGCGCACGCTGCACGGCGAGGTGAACGCGCAGTATCGCAACTGGTTTGAGCCGGCGGGTGCGGTGGAACTGCTGAGGCGGATTGCGAGCCGCTCTCCGCTTGACCCGGTGGACACCGCTCTGCTGATGGCGTGGATGGGGGATTCGCGGCTGACGAGTCGACTGAAGAGCGGACTGCCGGAGGGCACGGAGGTGGCGCACAAAGCGGGCACGTCGGATGTGGACGACGGGCTGGCGCATGCGACGAATGATATTGGGCTGATCACTCTGCCGGATGGGCGGAAGCTGGCGATTGCGGTGTTCGTGACGGATTCGACCGCGGACGATGCGACGCGGGAGAAGACGATTGGGCGGATTGCAAGGGCGGCGTATGACGCAGCGGCGGGGATCAAGTAAGCAGGCCGTACGACTGATGACAGGCGCTGCGGTGAGATTAGGCGGGCTGATCTTGCTCGTCGTTTTCTTCCATCGACCAGCAGGCGAGCAGGCCTACAGTGACCCAGAATCCCACGGAGCCGGACAGCGAGAGTTCGAGGGCTTTGGCGGCGGCTTGTGGATCGTCGAGCGGATGCTTTGGTGACTCGTGTGTGGCTTCGATTTTGATCGCGTGGGAGATTGGGGCGGGCGCAGTTGCCGGGGGCGACGTTGGTGCGGCGGTGGCGGCGATCGGGGTGGGCGGAGCCGTGAGTGACGGCAGGCCATAAGGCTCGAGAGCATCACGCTGGGCGGCGGTGGCGGGCGCGGCTTCCTTGGGCGCGGCGGTCGTCGGTGCTGCTGTGTGCCGCGTGGCTGTTGGTTGAACGACAGCGGGTTGGCGCGGCTTCTTCGTGGCGGCGGATGATTTGGGTGGGGCCGGAAAGAGCTCGGCGGTTTGGGCGATCAGGTCAGGGAAGGTTTTGTCGTCGGCGAAAGGGCTGGGCTGGGGCGCGTGAGTTTTGCGATGTGCGGCGGGAGGCGTAGCAGGCGCCGTGTCGGGGTGGTTCATCCTGTCGATGGCTGCCTGGATCAGCGGGCTGGGCGGAGTCAGGTCCTTCGCGTTGGGGAGGATGGGCTGGAGATCGGGTGCGATCGCGATCATGTCGGCGGCGTTCTGCTGAAAAAGGAGCTGGGCCTTCTTCACTGCTGCGTCGTCGAGCATGCGGACGGGGACGAGTTCCATGCGGCCATCATCGCTGCGAATGATGGTGAAGTTGTCTTCCGGCGAGGCTTCGACCTGGAGTTTTTCCGCGGGCGAGAGCTGGTCGAATGATTTGACTCGGCCTGCGACTGCGGGCTGGTTGGCCGATGCCGGTTGCAGCACATCGATGGCGTGGAGATCGTGGACCTCTTTGGCGAAGGTCATCTGCTGGGTGATGGAGGTGGCTCCGCAGATGCCGGCAGCGACGCAGAGCGCGGCGAAGGGCCAGTACTCCGAGACGCGGCTTCCGCGCTGGAACATGTATCCCACGGCGAGCGCGGCGACGGCAGGTATGAGCGGCCACCAGGCGCGTGCAAGCAGCGTTGCGGCGATCAGAAGCAGCGCCGATCCGTAGCCGACGAAGGCCCAGTTGCGGGTGTGCGATGAGACTCGGCGAAGCAGTGGGGTGAGTGCTCCGAGCAGGGTGCCGGGCACGGCCCAGATTACGGCGGCGAGCAGGATGATCTTGGTCAGCGTCCATAGCGGACCTGGATGCGCGAGCTGCTGCGCGACCAGAAACATCGCGTATCCGAATGGACCGACGGTGTAGACGAGGCAAACGATCCAGACCGCTGCGAGGATGATTTGCGGGAGCAGTATTTTGAGCAGTCGCGGTCGTATGAGTCTGGGATAGACAGCGACGTACGCGGCCATGCCGAGGAAACACGTCATGAAGAGCGCGATGTTTTTCTGTGCGGCCATCACCAGCAGGCCGAACGGAAGCATGACGCAGAAGGTGAAGAGCTTGGGCAGCCAATCCTGCGCGCGGGTGTTCTGCGAGAGCCAGATGTTGTGCCAGAGGGTGGGGAGCGGGTTGAAGCCAGCGGTAGTGTAGCCTCCGCCGAAATCGTGGAAGACGTGAATGAGGGCGGCGATCGAGCGGCCGGAAAGGATGTAGAGCGCCAGGACGAGGGGCGCGAAGATGAGTCCGCCGACGAGTCCGTTGCGGGCTGCGAGATAGATGCGGCGGCGTGGAGATTCGGCGGAATCTTTGACGGATTGGCTGAGCCATGCGGCCAGCAGCGCGCCGACAACGATCCACAATCCGCCGGCCAGCAGCAGCGTCCAGTTGGCGGAGGAGTCTGCCGACTCTGGACCGAGGAGTTGTTGGCTGGCGGCGCGCAGCGCCTCGCGATTGAGGTCGGATGTGGTGTGGAATCCGAGGATGAAGAGCTCGAACATCAGCACGATGACGAAGGTGCCCATGGTGCGAAAGATGGGGTGCGAGTCCTGCTCGATCTTGCCTTCGCGGATGACCTCGCGGATCCACTCGATGGCGTAGGAGACGCCGGCGGTGAGGAGCAGAGTGATGACGAAGTGGGAGCGGGCGTGGTCGGCCAGGGGAGCGTCCGTAAGCTGGCGGTACGTGAGGAAGATGGCATAGCCGCTGAGCACCCCCATGCCACCACAGAGGGCCGAGATGATCAGGAATTTTGGATTGTGGAGTTTCATGGAGCGACTCCGGGTGTCGGGTGGGTAGTGGGGGCGGGTTGATTCTACAGGGTAATCGAGTGCGGCGGAATTGGGTTGATAGAAGAGGCTGGCGACGGCAACGGACGGCGGATTTGAGCTCGTGGCGCTTCCGTTGGCGGCCCGACTGGTGCGAAACTGGGCCTCCTGTATCACTTAAATACCTTTGATTGCTATATTTGCTGATAATTCTGAGTAAATGTAAGAAAACGAATTGGTTATAGGTATGCATAAGAAAAAAAGCCAGTTAGAGGCTTATCTTTCCTGGAAATAGAAAAAGCCCCAGCGGGTGCCGGGGCTTTCCTTTTATTGAATTGACTAGGTTAAGCATAGCAGATGCACCGTAACTCCTCTGTAGAGGCTATTTGCTTACGTGTCATAGAGTTAGATCGTTTGGGGACTTGACACGCGATTTTGCTTAGGGTTTACGAGGGAAATAGTTTTAGGCTGGTAAGGCGAAACGAATCAATGAGTTCACAGAGGCTAAAAGGACACAGAGGGAGTAATGGTGGTTTGGGCCTCCAGCCTGAGTGGCTTCACTCTCTGAGGTCATTGTGCGATCGGACAATATGCGGAGGTCGGTTGGGGATCGCGACACGGCGATCGTACGGAGTATTTCGGGGGCTAAAGAGGGTGATGGAAAAGTCATTCGCACAGCCGATGAATGACCTCAGCGGTGCCGGATTGCAATGCAGCACTTTCGGCACGGATAAATCCGTGCCCGTAACCAAGGCGGAATTTTCAGCAGTCTCTAAATGCCGCATTTTTCACGAGCACTTTACGGCACGGGTGAACCCGTGCCCTTAACAAAGGGATTTCAACGAGTTGCTAAAGCAAATCTGCAGTTGGTGTGCCCCCGCCGAACAGAGAACAAATGCGGGGATTCTTCGCTACGCTCAGAATGACAAGTCTATGAGTGGGCACAGCTATAAGGGGTCTGGGGTAACTTGCGGGTCGAGGATTTTTGCTGCCGTCATCGGGTCATTAGAAGAAGAAGATGACGCGTAGTGCGCTGAGGAAAGTGGCTGGTTGAGTTTCCGGAAGGATGGGACGGCGATGGAAGACGAACAGAACCGTGCAGCTCTCGATGCACATTGGCACGCGTCCGCAGTCGGGGATGCGGACGCGGAGCACGATATTTACGCTGACGATGCGATCTGCGATTACCCCCAGTCCGGCGAGCGGATTCTTGGGCGAAGCAACTTACAGGCCTTGCGAAGTCATCATCCTGGTAAGCCGTCAGGTTTCAACGTCAGGCGGATTCTCGGGAAAGGCGATCTGTGGATCACGGAATACATCATTACCTACCAGGGGCGGCCGGCTTATACGGTGAGCATCATGGAGTTCAGCGACGGCAAGGTCGTGCACGAGACTCAGTATTTCGCGGACCCCTTCGAGGCGCCTGCATGGCGGAACCAATGGGTTCAGCGGATTGGGTGAAGACGGGCCGATTGGTAAGTGCAGGTCGTCTCTTCGTCGGCGATGGGCGGTGGATCGGACCCGTCGACGCGGAGCTTGGAAGGGCGCCCGCCCTCAGCGGCTGAAGCCTAACTGCGAATGCGGCACTTACGGCACGGATAAATCCGTGCCCTTAACGAAGCCAAACTTTCTGCCCTTCTTTTTGATGAAGACCAAGCTGGCGCTCGCGGGAAAATCGAGGACGGAGATCGCTGGGCCATCGCGTCGTCAGTGGAAAAGAAGCAGGTGCCGGCACTCGCGCCTGGAACGATGGTTTACATGATGTCGAAGCAACAATATCTCAACGATACGATATGGGCTGGCATCCTCATCTGATGTTTTTTGTTGCGGGGGATGCTCGGAAAAGCTGGGGAGCGAATCTGCATGGCTCGCCGGTGATGGCGGCGTATGACCCGGAACAACGAGTGACGACTTTTTTCGTGTTGGCCAGTGAATGGTCGGATGGGACTCCGGGGCCTTCGATGGCGCATTGATCGAGGAAACGACGGTCGCAGACACCGGCTGAAGGCGAAAACGAATCACGGAGGACGCGGAGGAACAGAGGTCACAGAGGTGCGTCTCTGGCTCGCAGAGCTAGGATGGGGCACCCGCTTTGTTCAGGCGCTTTGTGCGTTACTTTTGGGGCGCGGCGAGGGCGCGGTCGATGGCGTGGGTGAGCTGGTCAACGGCGGCGGAGCAGTAGCCTACCGACTGGAAGAGGATTTTGCCCTGGGCGTCGACGACGTAGGAGCGGGGGATTCCGGAGTCGGCGAAGAGCTTGTAGGTGGAGCGGGCGGGGTCGGACGCGATGGGGAAGGTGAAGTGGTTGGCCTTGCGGAAAGGCACGATGTCGTCGGCGGATTGCTCGCGGGCGATGGCAACCATGGTGAAGCGCGGGTTGTCCTTGTACTTCTGCCAGACTTCTTTTTCGAGGCGTGGGATTTCGAATTTGCAGGGGCCGCACCAGGTGGCCCAGAAGTTGATGACGACGATCTTGCCGCGCTGATCGGCGAGGGTGAAGGGCGCGGCTCCGGGTTCGGCTACGCTGAAGGCGGGCATGGGGTCGCCAACCCTGGTGTGGGTTGCGGGGTCCTTCTCGGTGGAGCAGTCGAACTGCGCGGGGAGAATGCTTGCAGGCAGGCAGATGGCGAGGGCGAGCGATGCGGCGAGTAGCTTCGATGTGCGGGGGCGCATGGTGGCCTTTCGTGGGTGCCAATTGCTTAAGAGTGTAGACGAACAAGCGCACAGCGAATCACAGAGGTTATTGAGGTTAGGTCGAGACTACGGAACTCTGACGTTGAAGATGATAAGGGGGTGAGGTGAGGCTAGCTGCTTTGGACAGCGATCCGGCGCTAGAGGCGTTGAGACCTATTGCGGGATTCCAAGAGGAACCTTGATAAAACTATCGTTGTGCCATCGGACTGTGAGGGGCGCTCCGGCATCGTGAATCGATTCGTCGCTGACATCCTTGCCGGTTCCATAGTTGACCTGGGCGAAGGGATTCTTGTCGACGTCGAGAAGAACCACGAGGCAGCTTCCGGCAGCCATCTTGCGGCTGACTACAGGCGTTTCGAAGGGTATCCGGGTTGCATGACCGGGAGTGAGCAGAGCGCGCCTTTCCGGATGCCCGGCATAGCTTGCACGGCCCAGCCAGTAAGCGAGATGGAACAATCTGCCGTCAGGCGTCTGTTCAAATACGGTTAGTCCGAGGTCTGCATCTTTCTTGTTGATGGTGACATCGAGTTCGCCTGAGAAGGCGCCGCTGATCACCTCCGCCTGCGTGAATGGCTTGCTCGCATAGACGACCTCGGTGACCTTGCCGTTGCCTTCGAGGCTGGTCTCGATGATCGAAGCGGGGTAGTAGTGGCTGTTATTCCAGGTGGAGCGATCGCCCAGGTCAACCTTTTCCAGGACCGATCGATCTGCTCTTGCACGCGTGCGTTCCAGTGAATAGCGTCTGCCATCGCGGGTGGCGCCGAAATAAAACGGGACTTGTCTCTGCGACATTTGCGCCAAAGAAGATGCGTGGCGCCATATATTCGCACCCATCACCTCGTAGTTGATCTTGTCTTTGAGCAACGCCGGCTTGTCGCTTCCCTTCAGCACATAATCCATCCACTGATAGATGAGCTCGGGCGTGCTGAACTGGGCTACGGGATCGATTGCATAGCCTCGCAGCACTTCAGGCTTGCTTGCGCTGTGGGTGGCGAGGTGGTCATACGGACCAATCACGACGAAGTGCCGGGCCTTCGGATTGTATTGGTAATGCTGCCTGGTGTAGTCCAAGGCTGATTGCTGGCCATCGTCGTAGTAGCCGGTGATGGTGAGTATGGGGATATCGATGTGTTCGAAGTCCTGCTTATAAGGGACCATGTCTTGCCAGAATCTGTCGTAGGCAGGGTGTTGAAGCCAGCGCTGCAGCAACGGATTTGGCGTGCCGTCGACCTGGTCAATGCTGCGATAAGGCTCTCCACTGAAGAACCACTTGCGTGGCAGGGTGTTCCATCGTTCGCGGTCGTTGTAGGTTTTGTTGTCCAACAGTTTGTTGTTGGTGACGTAGAAAGCCCACCCGTAATTCGCGTTGAGGAAGATGTTGTTTGCCATGGGCAGGCCGTCGCCGGGAATGGCTGCTGCCGAGACGGCAATCGTCTTCAATGCAGGATGAAGGGTCTTGGTGGCGGCCCAGGAGCTGAAGCCGGAATAGCTTCCGCCCCGCATGCCAACCTGGCCATCGCTCCATGGCTGCTTTGTGATCCAGTCGATGATGTCATACGCGTCGTTCGCTTCGTGTTCGTAGGGAGCGATGGCGTCCGGGCTGAGGCGTTTGCCGCGCGTGTCGGCGATGACTCCGACGTAGCCGTGATCCGCTGCGTCTTTGGCACGGGTGAGCGCGACAGCAGGATCGGTATAGATTTCCACGGTCAGAAGCGCGGGAAGATGTGCGAGAGTGCCGTTTTTCTTCCCGACGGTTGCTGAGACGATGCCGCCGTCCCGCATGGGAATGAGCACCTGATCCCACACTTGATAGTCACTGTCGTCGTGAGTGGGTGCAGGGTGGGGTTGCTGAGCGGCGACGAGTGCAATGCAACTCCAAATTGCGATGCAAACTGAAAGTGCCAATGGATTCGCCTTCAACGGAAAATCCTCCCATGGGCCATTGTTTCAGAGGCCGGATCGATCGAACGGAGAGAGATCGCAGGTTCGGCTAGTTGGCGGAGGGGCGGTCGATGTGGTCGATTACGAGGACTTCGGCGGGGGCTTTCACCGCGTCTAGTCTCAGGCCTAGTTGCTCCTGGATGGCGGTGAAGAGGCCTGGTGCGGCGGTGCCGTCGGCGGGAACGCGCGTCTCGTCGAAGGTCCACTTGAATTGAAAGTCGTAGCGGTCGGTCAGGCCGGTCTGGTCCACGACCGGCCGGTCCATAAAGAACTTCATGATCAGCGCGAACTCGTTCATGGTGATGTTGGTCTCCTGCATGATGCGCTGGCCGCCGTTCTCGTGATCGTTTCCGTGCATCAATCCGCTTGGATCGCCCTGACTCTTCGTCAGCTTCGACCCACCCTTTGCGAGGGTGAGAGCATAGACGGGCATTTCGCGGCTCTCGGTGTGGGACTTCAGTCCGAAGCGGTCCACCAGGAGCTTGCGCACCATGCTCTGATACTGCTTGATGCTGGGCTGGTCCGGCACGTCGGGTACACCTCGCATGTCCCAGCGGTCGGTGTCGGCCCAGTCGGGCGCGCCGGCAATCTGCTTCTTATGCACGCCATAGGCGAAGAGCAGCATTGACTCTACGGTTGTGCGCTCCATATATAGTTGGCGACCGTTCATCTGGAATCCGGATTTCTGGTCGTCGGGATCGCTCGGCTTTATCGTCACTGCCTCCCAGTCCGGGTCGGCGTCCTTCGCCATCTGCTGGTTCTGTTTGGGGATCTCCCACTGGGCATCGCCTCCGGCGCGGGCGAGGGTGAGCGGGTAGGCCTTGTCGGCCTGCGTCCAGGTGCCGGCGATGGACGATGCGTCGTCGCTGAGTTTGCCGGTGAAGCTGGCTGCGATGGGAGCGATGGCGAAGCGGAAGTCCGCTGCCTGCTGGCTCATCTGCGTGGTAGTGCGGCCTTCGTAGGCCATCTCCGATTCGAGGTTGAAGACGGTGCCGCTCAAGGCTGCGCCTTGCCTCGAGATTTTCACGACGATCCTCTCGCTCTTGCCGATGGGCAGCGTACCCTGCCAGGTGCCCACGATGTCGCGAGTGGCTTGCGCGGCGAGGGGGAGGGCGGCGAGGCATGCGATTGTGAGGGCGAGGCCAATTTTGGGG
>JALYIG010000002.1 GCA_030775885.1 Acidobacteriota bacterium
GCTTAACACCCTGCACTTTCGCGTTCCCGTGCTTAATGATGTGACGCCGATGGGTGGGGCCGACAGGTTGGTATTGCTATTCGACGAGTCGACATCCTCCCCGCAGGAGCCGGGATTTTATCTGGAAGATAACGAAGTGGTGGAGGACCCCTTCGAGGATTTGACGAGCTTCTTCGACCCGATCAAACACGCGTTGGTCGACCGCCTCCGGGCAGCACTATGACGGCACGAAGAAAGGCAGTCAACCTAGAGCAGATGTTGGCCGAATGCGAAACTCCCGAATGGAAGCAGCGATTCGAGGAGGACAATCGCTACCTGCGAGAGATCGTCTATGCGGGACTCAAAGACCTTAATGATGGCTTCGATTCGCCGCTGATCGGCCACTTTTCCCCAGCGGACTTCCTAACTCTGATCGACCGTTGCGAGTCCTTACATATCCAAATCATCGGAATTGAGTTCTTCAAGATCATTGACGTTGGACCACCATCGAGGGTGATGTATCTGCAATGCGAAATCTCGCCGGAAGCAGGGTACAAGTGGGCACGACGCCTGGTTCGGAAGTATCTCCGGAGGCGACGCATTACGGTCTCCGCGACATTCGAAGTGCCGAGACCGCTACCAGCCAAAGCCGATGATTCGTCATCTAAGCGGTCGTGCAACGGATGACCCCAAGCTTGCCCGTTGGTGATGGGGCAGCGGGCAGCAGAGCAGCCCCCCAAGAGGAGAAGGCCATGACGAAAAGCGAGATCATCGCGTTGACATTGCAGAACATCGAGTACAGGGTGAACCCGCCTCCCGAAGAGATCGCCGACTGCGTGGGGATCGAAGGTTACGATGACTTCGTTACTGCCACCCTCGTAGAGTTGCTCCCTTCAGGCAACATTGAGAGCTGCAAAGACTTCAACGAGCTCGGCGTCGAATGCTGCCACACGTGCCCGCACCTACTATCCACATTTCGATATGAAGCTGGAGACCCTGCAGGACGGCAGCAAGGCTTGGCACTTCGTGGATCACTAGTTTACAGCGCTCTCGAAGCATGGACTGCAAGGCGGGACGCAACAGTTCCTTGTTTTTCTGGTTACGCCATGCATCCCGATCCTCCTCGGAAACGCGAGCATCAATCATGTACAAACCCCCATCCTGAAGCCACTTCGGAGCGTTAAGCAAACGCGTGCTGCTCCACGTCATGAAGTTGCCCGGAGCGTAGGCTAGCATCAGCATTTGCCAACCGGAGAGCGCAGATCTGTAGCCATCGGGGGTAGGCCCAAATGTTTGCCCCATTTGGCATTCCTTGCTTCAGCGGGGTGATTGATGCTATCTCAAACTTAATGTATTGCGGTGCAGCCGAATTCCTGTTGTTACTTTGTGCTGCCACGGTTTCGGTCGCCAACAGCGTAGCGGCCATAAGCAGCAACAAAGCTGATGAGTATAACGCTGAGAACTTCCCGTCCGTTCGCATAATCATCTCCGCCCCAAAATGCCAGTGTAGAGCGATGAGCACTGAATGGAAGCCTTGGCGCACGAAAAACGGGATTGTCGGTAAAGACACCGGCGACGAGGGTCGCTCTGGCGACTTTACCGCAAAAGTGACTTTGCAGGCAGTTCGTTAGAGACCTTGTATTCTTACGTCACTTGAGAATTACTTAGGAGCAGCCAATGAGGTCGTGGCTTTCAGGCGTGGCGGTTGCGTGTGTGCTGGGATTTGCACCCGTCTTCGCGCAGAGCTCGAATTCGGTCGCGATGAAGGAGCGGATGGATGCAGTCGCGAACTTCTACACCGTGGACAATAAGTTTATGGGAACCATCCTTGTCGTCGAGCGCGATCGCACTCTGTTGGACAAAGGGTACGGAATGGCGGAAGTGGAGTGGAACATACCGAACTCTCCGAACGTCAAGTTTCGTCTTGGCTCGCTGACAAAACAATTTACTGCGACCCTGATTCTTTTGTTGCAGCAGGACGGAAAGCTGCGGACTGGGGATCGGTTAAGCAGGTATCTGCCGAAGACTCCACAGAACTGGGAGAAGATCACGCTGGCCAATCTGTTAGGGCATACGTCAGGAATTCCGGACTTTACGGATGATAAGAGGTTTTCCAACTGGTGCATGAGCCCCCATTCCCATGCAGAGGAGATTGCGTTCATTCGCGACAAGCCTCTGGGATTTAAGCCGGGCACAAAGTTTGAATATAGTAACTCGAATTACGAACTGCTCGGCGCGGTGATTGAGAAAGTTAGCGGTCGCAACTATGCCGATTTGCTGCGCCAGCGTATCCTCGATCCGCTGGGGATGAAGGACACCGGCATGGATACAGACGAGCTGATTCTTCCCAAGCGGGCTCAGGGGTATAGTCCGGGTAAGAAGGGCCTAGAGTCTGCGCGGTCGGAGTCGATGACAGTCCCCTGGTCTGCAGGTTCGATGTACTCAACGACCGAAGACCTATTGCGCTGGGAAAGCGGACTTTTCGGCGGTAAGCTCTTGAATGACGCTTCGCTTAAGGCAATGACCACCGCAGGCAAGGGAGACTATGGACTCGGCGTGAGGGTGGCTCAGCGAGACGGCATGAAGGTGGTAAGTCACGGCGGAGCCATCGAGGGATTTAATACCTACCTGAGCTACATCCCCGAGCGGCAGATCGCGGTGGTGGTGCTGAGTAATGTGGAGGGGCCAGCACCCGGTAACATGGGGCCGCAATTGTCGGACCTTGTGCTGGGCAAGCCGGTTGTTCTGCCCAGCGAGCGTAAGGCGGTTCCGATCGCATTCATGGATCTGAAGCGGTTCGTGGGAGTTTATAACCTCAAGCCGGATTTCTCGATCACCATTGCCGTGCATGAAAACTTGCTGAGTGTGCAGTATTCGAATACTAAAGAACAGACTTCAACGGTGTATCAGGGCGCAGCAGACGGGCATCCGCGCTTCTATCTCCCTGAGTACGATGTAGAAATCGAGTTCGTACCTGAAGCTGCCGGTGAAGTCACCTCACTAGTGCTACATCAGGCTGGAGAAGATGATCTTCGAGGAAAGAAGCGTCAAACCCGATAAACGCGATCAAACGCTAGGGCCGAAGTAGAAGCTCCCGGAAAACGGGGTTTGCGGTAACTACGCGCGGCAACTGGGGCTACTGACGGTCCGTTCAGAAAGCCAACTCATACCGAGTGGTAACTGAACCGCAGCGAAGCCGAGATGCACGACTCCGCGATGTTCCGGAGAGCATGACGGCGAAGATGCGTGAAGCAGCAGAGGTCGCATTAGCAACGCTCCCCCCTATTCCCACAGCACAGACCTTCTCGGATACGCTATTTCGAATTGAGGTGATCTCGACCTCTGGAATCCGTCCGTGCTGGTGGGAGCCGGGAATAACCCGCAGTGCGCCATTCTCCTCGCCGCAGGCATCGAGGTGAAGGCGCACGGAGAGCATGTTTTCGAGCACTGCCGGTGGGGGCTGAACATGGAGCACGTCGGCCTTTATCGACCAGGGGCCGAATCCTTCGATTTCGACTTTGTTCTGAACGGCTATCGTGACATCCTGATGCCACGGCACCTTCCAATTCGCTCCGGGAATCTTGTCGAATAGGATTTCCCGCACAGGAAAGCATTCAGCGCCAAGTACAGGCTCGACCAATGCCCGGACAACCGGGGAGCGTGCGAGTCTCTGCACTTCAGGGGATACATCGAGAAGGTTACGGACGGCGAAGATGCCGCCGCGTCTTCGCACGGAACTCGTGTCATTGACCCTCTCCATGGCCGCTAGAAGTTTCTTGACCTCGGTCCCTGAAAGAACTTCATCGCAGGCGGCAAAGCCGTACTGCTCGATCTCATCGTGTATTGAACAGAGCGTTGACACGACCTAGATTCTAATCGCTGCCGAAATGTTCAGGTCGAGTGAGTTACGCAGATGCCCGCAAAACGGGGTGTCGGTAAAGTCACCGGCAGCGATGATCGTCTCGGCGACTTTACCGCAAAGCCGACTTTTCAGGAGACAACCCCGATGTGACTAGGGCGTGGGCTTGATTGGCGATTCTGTGTGAAGGATAGCAAGCCAGTGATTATCCTTCTGGCGAACCCATGTGGTCGTGGCGTTGCTGTCTTCTATGACGCTTTGCTTCTTGCACGTCATCTCGATGTGGAGGCGATAGGAGATGACCACAGCGTCCGACCCCAAAGCACGAGTCGTGTGATTCTGAAGATTCAATGGCCCGACTTTGCAGTCCTTGAATGAACTGGCGAGTTGGTCGCGGTTTTGGAGCGTGTCCTTGACGCCGAGAAAGTTCGGGAGAAGATTTGCCTTGAAGGCAACCAGGTCATCTGCCTGCAGTGTCTTCCAAAGCTTGATCTCCTGAATGTAGATGGGGTCCATGCCCGAAGAGTCGAGGTCCTTGGCGACCGTTATCTCGGGGCCTTGGCTGAAAGCGGGCACAGTCGCAATAGTGAGAGCGAGCAGAGCAAGCATGCGGTTCATCGCAGAAGTGTAACAGCCTAATCTCGTATCTCCCGCAATACGGGCTTGTCGGTAAAGTGACCGGCAGGGTGGTCAGTTCTGGCGTCTTTACCGAAATGGTGACTTTACCGGCGGTAGAATGGGCGATGATCCTTCAATGTGAGCGAGCCTGAGTGAATTTTCAAGAGAACTACGCGGGGCTAAGCAACGATGAGCTTCCAATAATCGCGGCAAGCCGTGCTGATCTGGTGCCGGAGGCCACCCTCGCAATCGATTCGGAGATGACCCGGCGTGGCCTTAGCTATCAGCATGCACACGCGAAAAGGAGGGACGTAGCGCGGCAGGAAATCAAAGAAGCAAGGAGGGGACGCCCATCGCCGAAGGGCAACAAATACTTCGTTACTCAAATCAGGGGTTGATGGCTGCTGCTTTTACTCAGTCCAACCCTGCTCGTCTTCCTTTTGTCGTTCCCTCGTGTTGTGTCGGTGCTTCCAATAATGTTCGCATCCTACGGCGTGGTCATCGCGATATCGGCGGTGCAGCCGTGGCTAAGACAGACAAGAAGTTTCTGGCTGTCTCTCCCCATCACGGGCGTCGTTCAGCTTCTTGTAGGGCACATGATCAACGTTCGTCTCGCACCACAGTCAAGAGCCGAACTGAGGGGAGCCGCATTTCTCGCCATTCTTGCGGGATATGCTGCGGGGGTTCCACTATTCTTGCTCCTCCAGAAAGCGAAGCCGAAAGAGGATTCCGAGTCGAAATCTCTGTAGAATCCGAAGTTTGCAATGTGAACTGGCTTGAGCAACCGACTGAGCCGTACTGCGCGAAATACGGGGTTGTCGGTAAAGTGGGGGTACCGTCCGGGTCACTTTACCGTAAACGTGACTTTACGGGAGCATCGCCTCGCGAAGGGAAACCCTGCGAGCTTGAAGAAGTTTTGGGTGAGTTAGTGTCAAATGTTCGCATGGACAGATTTAGCGCAGTGACCACCGCTATCGCTCTGCCGCGAGAGGCGAGGCGACAGAGTTCGAGTTCCTGACGCACGAAGGCGGTCGGAAACAATGTTCACGGCTTTGCTTAGATATGCACGGGCGCTTCTTCTGCATCCCTTCGGTGGAGCCATAGTCATCGGCTTGGTGATCTATTGCCTCATAGGGAGCCTCGAAGGGCCGATAGCGTGTCGTGATGGTTGGCAATCGCCATCGATTGGTATCCGTGGTGCTTGTTCGTGGCATGGCGGCGTCGATCACACCGGCGCTCTGATGGCGTTGCTCGGGGGCCTCATTGGCGGAATCATCTTCGGCAACTATCGTGCGCGACGACTGGAGGCTGAAGATGCGAAGCGCAGGTTAGCTTTTCAGAAAACGCAGGGCGACATCAAGGCACGGGCCGCCGAACAAGGAATAAGTTGCCCGATATGCGCCTATCCGCTGAAGCGTGTTCTGGTTCGCAAGGGCAAGCGTAAAGGGACATACTTCATGGGCTGCTCAAAATATCCCCTTTGCACTGGATCGCGGGATGATCTTCCAAGCAAGGGTGAGTCGCAACAGCTAGAAAAAATGGATTGATCCAAGCGTTGAGCGTTGCAAACGTTGTCTACAGCAAGCATTCTACGCAGCTCCGTGAAAATGGAGTTGTCGGTAAAGTGATGGGTCCAGGGTAGTCTCGTGGCACTTTACCGGAAAGGCGACTTTACAGGAATGTCTGAACTATCATTTGCAACAAGGCTCTGCGCCGCCCCGATGTCCGATCTTCTTTGTTCGTACGGACCTCATCATCGCCACGTTCGCAAGTTAGCAGGATTTCCGGGTGAGTAGATAATGAGGTCACCGAACAGATGATTCGACCCATGCTCGTTGCTGCGGTGCTGGCGCTCCTAACTTTGCCC
>JALYIG010000003.1 GCA_030775885.1 Acidobacteriota bacterium
GCGCGTAGAACCGCCGAGCCTCCTGTGCCGTTGCAAGAAATCCCGCCCACGGAAACATGTCGCCCACCGTGCCGATCATGGCATACGGCCGCGGTGCCGCAAGCTCCACCCAGTCCGCGAAGTCGAAGCCCGCCGCGATAAATCCAGGCGTCGACTGCTCCGCATCCTGCGGCCCGAGCGAAGGCAGCAGCGTATCCATCGTCGTCAAATAGCACGCCGTAGCGATCGCTTTCACCCGCTTGTCCGCCGCGCCCAGCATCGCCGTCATCACCCCGCCGCCCGAGCAGCCGAACGCCCCAATCCTCTCCGCATCGATCTCCGGCCGGGTCAGCAGATAGTCCACCGCGCGCATGCCGTCCCAAACAAAGTAGCGCGCCACCGCATCGCCGATCAGCGTAGGCTGCAATCCCGCCTCGCCATGCTCGCCCGTGGATGAAGTGGCCAGCGATTTTTCCGGACGCGCCAGGTCGCCAATCGATGTCTCCGGCGAGCTTGCTCGTTGGGGTGCATACTGCAGCCGCTCGCCCTGCCCGATCGGGTCGTAGCTGAGCACCGCAAACCCATTGCGCGCAAACACCGAGGCCATCGCAAAATCGCTCGCCTTGCCATTCGCCCCATGCCCCGGAGCTACCACAATCGCCGGCAGCTTCCCGCCCACCCCAGAACCGGGTGCCGCCAAAGAACCGGGTGCCGCCAAAGAACCGGGTGCCCCGTCCAAGCTCTGCTTGGGCGGGCTCGTGCCACCACTCTTCGCATCCGGCAAATACAGCAGCGCCGTCACATAAAATCCCGGCTGCGATTCATACACCACCTTCTCGATTCGAAACCCATCCATCTGCGTCGAACCCAGCACCTTCCCATTAAGCGGAGTGCGTTCGAAGCCGCCTCCCATCAAACCCAGCAGCGTGTTTCGCACCTTCTGTTGCCGCAGGATGGCCTGCGCGCGCGTAGTGATCTTCGCCATCTCGTCACGCCGAGCCGCTTCGTCCTGAGCCGCAATATCGTCGAGATATTTGTACAGCGCCGTGCGCCCACCCTGCGCCGGGCTGTTGGGATCAAACCGAGCCCGCGCCGCCGCAGCCGTTGCAGGAGCCTGCGCAAATCCAGCAGAAGTTACAGCAAGAAGCGCGCAAAAAATAGCAGGGTAAGAGATCGCATAGTGCTGTTTCCTCGAACCCAGTACCTGGCACCCACTCACTGCTTCACGATATTAAACGCCGTCGTCCGGTTTGCCAGCTTGTCCAGCACCTTCGCTTTGGCGGTCTTCCCGTCCGGCGCCACCGTCAACGTCATCACGCTGATCGCCTTGCCGTCGCGCTTGTCCGTCTCCTCCATCACATTCTTACCCAGCATCTTAACCGAGACGCTCGTCGTTCCCGGGTCACCCTTCATGGGCGCGTCCATGCCATCCAGCATCGCCGTATAGCTCTGCCCCGACTTGCTGTTCATCGTGATGGTGTTGCCCGTAACCTTGTAGCTCCAGATCAGTCCGTTGTCCGACATGTCGGCCATCTTCGCAATGTGCCACGAGCCCGAGACGGCATGCGAGCCAGCCGGCCCCTTGGCCACCAGCGTCGATTCGCCCTTGCCCGTCACCGGAGGTCCGCCGTTGGTGTTGCTCGAGTCGATGAAGCTCCACATCGCCTTCTTGCCGTCGGCCGAAACCGTAGTAGTAGACGTTCCGACCACCTTGCCGCCCTTCTTATCCGTCTCCTGGACCTCGTGGTCGTTCACCACCTTGATCGCGATCGTGTCGACGTAAGGATGGCCCGTAACGGCCTGATCGCTGCCGTCCGCCTTGATGGTGTACGCCGGCGTGCAGGTCTTGCAGGTGTACATGCCTTTGTCTAGAAGAAACATATCCGGCTTCGGCGACCACGCAACATTATTGAGCGAGATCTTCCACGTGCCGTCGAAAGGACTCTGCGCCGTTGCTGCATTCGATACGAACAGGGCCCCGAGCGGTACAAGGAACAGAAGACGATTCATTGTGTTACCTCCCTCGGATTGAGTTTCGGTGGGAAATTCTAGCAGAGCCGATACACTCCCGGCACTTCCAGCCTTCATGCCTGGACCCGCGCCACTTCGCTCATCAGCCCAAGCCTGTTTCCCGCCGGGTCCTTGATGAAGGCAAGCCAAAGATCGTGGCTCTTCATGCGCGTCACCAGGTGCGGCTGCTGCACAAACTCCACGCCATTGCTTCGCAGAGAGGCGCAAGCCGATTCCATCTCCGCCACTCGAAAATACAGGATCGTTCCTTCCGGATTGAACGGCTTGTCGGAGGTACCGAGCATCAGTCGCACCCCGCCGCATTGAAAGAAGCTCATGCCTCCCGCGTCGAACAGGAAGCGCATGCCCAGCACGTCGCGATAAACGCCGTTGCCTGCGCAAGGTCGGTTACAGTAAGCGCAACCTGCGCAATATCGTCCAATTGAAGTGTTTCGGTCAGGTTTTCCATAGCTGCCTCCTATTCATTAGCCCAGCTAATGATTTACTATTTCTCTACAAGATGTCAACCAGGACAAGTCTCACTTCGCAATCGATTGCCGACGAACTTCACTCAGCGGCCGTGCAGTTGCTGCGCGGTCTGCGCAAAGTGGACGCCGGGGCCGGACTGAACGCGCCTCGCCTTTCCGCATTGTCCGTGGTCGTGTTCGGTGGACCAGTCTCGCTGGGCGATCTCGCAGCAGCGGAGCAGGTGCGCCCGCCCACCATGACCCGCATCGTCAACGCGCTCGAAAAGCAAGGCCTCGTCACCAAGGTGAGAGATCAACACGATCGCCGCAACATCGCCATCTCCGCCACCATGAAAGGCAAGATGGGGATGATCCAGGGTCGCAACCGCCGCATTCAATCTTTGGCCGATCGCATCGAGCGCCTCGACGCGCCGGAGCGGAACACGCTGCACTGTGCCGCCGCCGCAATTCGCAAAATGATGCAGCACAACTGACGCGCACAGGTGCAGCACGAGTCCCACCACTAGCGCGCTGACTTCAAAACTCGCATCGGAATAGACGGGCTGGGTTCAAAGTTCGGATACGAATAGGGTGTCATCCTGAGCGGAGTTTGGCGCGGTAGTTTGCGCCAAACGGAGCCGAAGGACCCGAGGAGGCCGCTGGTGCCTCGAACGCTCGGCTTTTTTCAAGCAGAGCCTGGTTTTGCTGGGCGTACTCATACGTCCTGACAAACTGCCGCCCGCTCTACTGCACAACCGCCGGCTGCAATTTCTTCACCACTGCGTTCAGCTGTTCCTGGATCCCGGCTAGCGTGTCCTGCTCCTTGCGCAGCGCGTTCTCAGAGTCCCCCAGGTCGGTCGTGGCTTCCTGCTCCTGTGCCTTCAAAGCTGGAATCTGCGAGCGGAAATTCTCCACCATCTGCGCCATCTGCTTCCTCACCTGCGAATCGATGGACGTGTCTGAAGGGTCGTCATAGTGCGCGACCTGCGTAACCATATTCTTCTCGGTGGATTGCAGTTGCGACACGCGGTTGCGCACTTCGTCGCGCTTCTGCATGGCGCGGGTCACCGCGGTCTGCTGCACCTCCAACTCGGTCAGCAGGATCTGTGTCGTCTGGCTCAGCCGCACATCGTTGTGCAGCGAGCGCATCTCCACCAGGATTGCCTGCAGCGTCTGCGAATCGGTCTGCCCTGTCTGCCCAAGTCCGGGCACCACGCCAAGAATCCCAAGCAACGCGAATGTCAGTGCGTATTTCATCTTCCCCTCCTTGCAATGCTCGAAATCATGGTACCCGGAAGTAGGGTCGGAAGTCGGAGGTCCAAGTCCGAACACCCCAGGCGGGCGCGAGGATTCCGGGTTTACCAGGTTCTGGGCAATCCGCACACAGGTGGCGGAAAGCGTCGGCATAGTGGAAAATAATGGCTATCATCGCCACAACCGTCCAGTATCGATTCCCTGTTCCCTAATCCCTGTCCTTATGCCCACCCACTTCACTCCCGAAGCCCTCAAATTCCTCCGCGGCCTCGAGCGCCACAACGACCGCACCTGGTTCGATCCCCGCAAGCCCATCTTCGAGCGCGAGCTCAAGGTTCCGATGCTCGCCCTCATCGAAGACATCAACCACGCGCTCGCCACCTTCGCGCCCGAGCACATGCGACCGCCGCACAAAGCGCTCTTCCGCATTTATCGCGACACGCGATTCGACAAGTCCCGCGGCACACCGGAGAAGCCTTACAAGACACACATCGCCGCGTGGTGGGCGCGCGCCGGCCTCGAAAAGAAATCCGGCGCAGGCTTCTACATCCACCTCAGCGCGAAGGAGGTCGCCATCGCAGCCGGCATGTATATGCCCGCGCCGGAGCAGCTTCTCGCCGTGCGCCGCTATCTGCTCGACCACCACGAAGAGTTGCGCGATCTGCTCGCCAACCGTAAACTCCGCGCCGCCATGCACGAGTTCGAAGGCCACAAGCTCACCCGCCCGCCGCGCGGCTTCCCCGCCGACACTCCTGCCCTCGACCTGATCGCTTGCCGCCAGTGGGGACTCTCCGCAACCCTTCCCGCAGAGGCCGCAACCCAGCCCAGTCTGCTCAAGGAAATCACCTCGCGCTTCGCCCTGGCCGCCCCTGTCATCGAATTCCTGAACCGCCCCATCGTGGCCTCGGACCGCTAAAACACTCGTAAATTGCCGCTTTTGTGCCACAAATCGGACAAAACCCGAAGAAAACCGCAAAAAACCTGTGGAAACCAATTAAAAGCCATTGACAATGCTTCCCGAAAGGCTGATCGTGAAATGCGGTACGTTGCTCATCACCGCATAAACACCGGACAATTCGAGGCCTATGACTCACGCTTCTCGAAAGCCGGTTGATCGCGCTGGTTGAGTCAAAACCCTAACGGCACCACAAACGCAACACGCATTCAAAAATTGCAATGAAGGAGTAATACAGATGGCAAAAGGAATGACCAAGACAGTGCTGGTTCGCACGATGGCAGAGAAGCTGGAACTCACCAACAAGCAGGCAGCCGCCGGTCTTGAATTGCTGGCCGAGCTGGCCGTCAAAGAAACCAAGAAGAACGGCGAGTTCACCATCCCCGGCATCGGCAAGCTGGTCAAGGCAGAGCGCAAGGCGCGCATGGGCCGCAACCCCCAGACCGGCGAGCCCATCAAGATCAAGGCCAAGACCGTGGTCAAGTTCCGCGTCGCGAAGGTCGCCAAGGACACCATCGCTCCGCCAAAGAAGTAGCCTTCCCCTAATCTGCCAGGTCCGGATGCCCCATGCCCAGCGCAAGTTACACCGCGCCGGACATGGGGCTCTCCGCATCAGCCCACACAATCTGCTTAAACCTGGTGTGCTGAGTCCGAAGTTCGCATCAAATCTGTCATCCTGAGCGAGCGCAGCGAGTCGAAGGACCGCGATGAGCTTTACATTCACCACAACCGCCCGCCCCTTTCCACCTGAATCTTGATCTTGCATCAAGAATGACGGCGTCATCCTGAGCGAAGCCGAAAAACCTGCGGTTGCTGTCCCTGCATCTACACCACCCTAATCACACTAGCGGCGGCCCTTCGCCCGCCCCACCGAGTCCGCCACCACCCACGCCGCACCCGCAATCGCAAGATTCACCACGCTCTCCGTCCAGTTGAAACGGCTGTGATCCTTCATCAGCAGCGGCGTGGGGATCAGCACCGCGAATAACAAAATCATCGCCGTCAGCAGGATCGCAGCGAGCCGCGCCTTCACCTCCGTCAGCAGCGCAAGCCCCGCCGCGATAAAACATATCCCCGTCGCATAGCCCCAGAACAACTGCGTCGGCGGCAGCCACTTCGGTACCAGCGGCGCAGTCAGATTCATATAGACAAAGTGAGCTCCACCAAACAGCAGCGCGCAGATTCCCATCGCCACCTGCCCCAGGCGCGTCAGGCTCGCAGCCAGTCCCGCGCCAATCCTCGCCGACGCCGCGTACACAATCAGCGCGGCCGCCGCAATCGCAATCTGCTCGGCCGCCCCGCTGTACGCGCCGAACACGGTGTGATTGCGCAGAATCACGCGTCCGTTCATCAGCAGCACCACAATCAGCCAGTAGTAGAGGCTCAACGCCGCAGCGCCCCATGCCGTCGTGCGCCGCCACTCCACCGCCGCGCCTGCCAGCACCAGAAACGCGCCCACCGCATACGCCAACATGCTTCGGTGGGGAAACCCCTTGGGCACCGTCTGCCCTGATACAAAATCTCCCAACGCCAAACCCAGCAAGCCAATCGCCATCACGCCCAAGCCGTAAATGCGCCACCCAAAACCCTTCAACTTCGTCGCCGATTTCACGCCGTCACCTTCAGCCTCTGCGGCTGCACCGCTCGCACAATCAGCGAAACGCCAAACCACACCAGCACGCAGCGCAGCAGAAGATCGGCGTCATAACGCCATCCCACCACGGCGAATGACGCAGCCATACCCCACAGAAATATCTCGGCCAGCAACGCCCGCCCCCACTGCGGCCGCCCGCCCGACGCCGCGACGCGAGCCCGCACGGCCGGCAGCAGTCGCGGCACCTTCGCGCAATACGCCTCATAGGCCGAGCCCAGCTTTGTCCGCAGAAACGCTTCTTCCGCGAAGATCAGCCGCATCTGGAACGCGACGATCCCCACGATCGTGAACACCGCTCCGCTCACCGGCATCAGCAGCGCCAGGGCCAGCGTACCCATCCAAGTGCCCGCATACAGCGGGTTGCGCAGATGGCGGAACGGCCCATCCGCAACCACCCCCTCGCTGCGCATTGCGCTATCGCTCATCACGTCGACGCCCAGATACGCCGAGCCCCACGTCCGCATCCACGCGCCCAGCGCCATCAGCACCATGCCCACCACTAGCACCACATTGAACGCCGCGCCAATATTCATCCCCATATTGCGCGACAGCAGCACCGCAAACTTCGCCCACACATGCGCATTCGGGCCCGAGCCATCCAGATGCCACCGCCATTCCCACGGCGCCACAAATCCCAGCGCAAAGATCGTCACTGCAATCCAAAGTCGAAAACGAAATTCAAAAGAAGAAGCTTTCATAGGTTGAACCCGGTCGCTAATGTCCTGAGTGTTAAGTTCGTTCAAAAATGAGGCTGCCATGCTGAGCGAAGCATAGCGCAGTCGAAGGCGCAATCGCAGGGATGCGGTCGCCATTAACAATTATCGTCTGCTCCGCAGCCTCCGTACCCGACTTCACATCCAGCAAGGTGGCCGAGATAGCTTCTAAGGTTAGCCGCGATAGCTTCATAAGGTAGCCGGGATAGCTTTGTAAGGTAGCCGAGAGAGCTTCTAAGGTAGCCGGGAGAGCTTTGTAAGGTAGCCGGGATAGCTTCTAGGTAAGCCGGGACTTTAGTCCCGGCATTAGGGTCGAAAATTCAGCGGGCTTTAGCCCCTGGGGTCTGCTTTCCCGAGTTCAGCACCTTCTTTATTCCCTGGGGCCAACCCTCAGGTCCTGCGCTCCGTCGCAGGCCATCGATTCACGCTAGTGGCGATCAGCACCAGCAGAGCGACATACAACATGCTCAGATTGCGCAACTCGCCGGGGTTACAAAAAATAAAGTAGAGCGGAATATTGATTGCCGCCGCAATCCTCGCATGCTGCCGAATCTTCGCCGGCAGATATTTCCAGCCGCGCACCGCAGTCCACACCAGCAAAGCGACCGGAAGAAGTGTGAACGCGCTGAACATACGCACACCGTAGGTCTCTTCCGAGGCGAAGAGCATATTCCGCGCATTCAGGTAGAAGTGAAGTTGTACCGCCCACCAGTCACCCGCACCGCCGCCCGGATTCTGCGCGAATCGCAGGTAGATAGGAATCAGCACCGCCAGCGATACTGCGCACAGAGCGCCGATGCGAACAGCCGCCGCGCGCCGCGACGAGTTACGCCGCAGCAGCGGATACAGCGTGACCACGAACAGCAGGAAAGTCTCCTTGTTCCATGTTCCGAGCGCCACGATCGGTATCAGCCACCACCATTCGAAGCGCAGCGCGATCCACACCGCCAGCGCGAAGAAGGCCAGTTCCGGATAGTCGTAGAAGAAGCCGCCGCCGGCCATCAGATACGGCACCAGCAGAATCAGAATCACCGGAGCAACCAGCGCGCCCGGCATGGGAACTTCCAGCGCCCCGCATACCAGGTACATCGCAACCACAGCCAGCAGCGCGCAGAGAAACGTCAACCCATACATCGCAAGATAGCGGAAGGAGTATTGCGGATCGCTCGCGGTGGGCGAAGCCGATATCGCGTCAAGCAGCTTGTCCTCGTCGCTCGCCTGCCAGTTCTCCAGCGACGTCTTAGCCTTCTGCGGCGCCACGCGGTCGAGCCAGTTCGCAGTCGCCGGCAGCAGTCGCCGATACACCGACGGGCGGTGCGCCGTGCCGTCCAGCATCGCCTCGATGCCTGCCCAACTGTCGTCGCCCGCTACATCGGCTTCGGCAAAATGCCACTTCTGGTAGTAGCCGCTGAACGAAGCCGAAGCAGCCACAAACATCAGCACCAGGCAGCACACCCGAAAATAGAGCCTGGACGAGAATGTGGGCGGCAGCATCGTACTGACCAATCTATCCGCTCTCTTCAGTTGGCGAAACTCCTGCCGCACTCCGTACAATATCCGGAAGCCTGCCCGGGCGGGCAAGAACTTGACGCTCCCCGCTCACCCATTGCCTTCGTCTTCCGATGTCGCGCCGCCCGAACACAAGGCCAGCATCGCGCAGGGAGCCGTTCCACCTCGCGCGGTGAAGGTACAGACATTTCTTAGCGCATGCCCGCGCTACTTCTTGAATCGCTTCGCCAGCACCGGCCCGGCTTCGCCATCTTCGATGACCGGCACAGTGCTCAGGTCTACAATGTCCGCCCACTGCGCGGCATCCGTGTAGGCCGCCACGGCATCGTCACATTCGATCAGCGAGTAGCCTCCGCTGAAGTCTGTGTTGTGCCAGCGCCCCAGCAAAGTCACTCCCGGCGGCGGAGGAGCCTCGCCGGATAAAAAACGCGCTACCGCTTCAGGAATATTGCCTGTATTAATCGTCCAGCTCGTCATGAATTTCATGGGATCGTCCTGGGAGTCAGAGTTGATAGCAATTCGCCTATACTACCCCTTTCCCCGACAGCCGGGTGCCCCCTTCATGAAAGTCCCATCGTCATGGGTGGGGTCCGCCTGCGCTCGTGCCTGATGGGGTAAGCCCCTCCGGATTCCATCATCCATCACTGCCCATCCGTCTCCGGCTTCTCGATAGGGTCGATCACGATTCCCTGGGTCGGCTCCTTCGCCGGAACAAGTTATCCCAGCTATTTCAGTCCCTCCGGAAAAGCTCGGCACGCCCGAGTCCTCCGCCGCCCACCACCACTGGCCGGAATTGCCCCCCATGGAGCAAAAGTGTTATTTCAAATCTGAGTGAGACACAAGATGCTGGAGTTACCCTCCAAACGGGAGTGGGGGGGGCGCGATGTTCTTACATAGATTTCTTGGGCATGCAGGCACGGTTTCCACCCTCTTGTTCGTCGGGCTCGCCAGTTGTCCGCAGTCGCACGCTCAAACTAACTCGATCCAGTCCAGCCGCGCAGCTCCAGCGCCTGGGCCTGCCTCCGCTCGGCGACCCTCGAATGGAAATGAGTCGCAAGTGAAGAAAGACGAGACGCGCCTTCTCAGAATTCTTGCCCGCGACCCGGACAACGTCGGGGCACTCGCGGGAATGGCATGGGTCCGCTCCAGACAGAAGAATTACCTTGCAGCCATCAGCTACCTCGAACGAGCAAAACGGAAGTCCCCGGGCGATCTCGCCCTGTCCAGAGCGCTCGACCTCGATCGTTTTCGCGTCATCATAGCGGAGGCCGACCACGCCTTGTCGTCGAATGAATTGACTTCCGCCGCGAAGCTTTACGCCTTGGCAATCCAAATTCGTCCGAGCAGCCGCGACGCTTCAATGGGATTGCAGTCCGCCGTGATCCGACAGCAGCAATCTCGCGACCTGGCAGTGAACGCAATGCGGTGAGCAATTAACGGTTACAAACGCGCGCGCCGACTACCTATATACATATGGACCAAGCACGGCGTGGAACTCCAACTCGCCAGCATTCCCTACAATCTCTATCTCAAAACTTTGTCGCCTGATTCCGGCTCTTTCAATTCGGGGTGGAGAACAATGCCATCCTGCTCCAGCAGTGCCTCGTAGATCGGGGTGCGGCGCCAGTGCCGGGCCAGCGCGAACGCGCTCATATTCGCAATCATCAGAGGCAACACCAGCCCGTACCCGCCGGTCATCTCAAAGATGATCAGCACAGAAGTCATGGGAGCACGAACAACCCCGGCAAAAACGGCTCCCATGCCAACCACTGCGAACGCTCCAATGGAGTCGGCTGGATGGTGAAACACAGCCACGTCGATATAGCCAACCGCACCACCCAGCATTCCTCCCATAAAAAGCGCTGGCGCAAAAATTCCGCCCGCGCCACCGCTCGAGTAGGAAGTCACGGTCGCCGCCAGTTTCAGCAGGCATAACACCACCATCGCCAGCACTGGCAACCCGCCGCTGAACGCCAGCGTGAGAGTTTTGTAGGGATCGCCCGCGATGCCGTTCAGATGAAACAGCAGCAGGGCCACTACAGCGAGACTCCCCGTGGCCGCGCCGCCGATCGCCGGATGCACCCATCGTGGGACCACCGTCAGCCGTTTGAACCACGCGCGCAGGCCGAGCAGGCAATCGGTAAATACGACCGACACAACCGCCGCCAGCAAACCCAGCACGCCATACCAGATAAGGGATGAGGCGTTCCCCAGCTCAAAGCTCCGAGGCACGTGAAAGATCGGCTTGCTGCCTAGAAGCGTGTGCTCTACCACCGCGGCCAGCGCAGCGGCCACAATCACGCCCGCGAGCATGGTCTGATCCAGGTCGCCAATCAGTTCCTCCAGCGTGAAGGTGACTGCGGCAATCGGCGCATTGAAGGCTGCGGCGATGCCTGCCGCCATACCAACCGAGGCCATGCGCCGCGAGTGCGCCGGCCCGAGCCTCGCGATTCGCGACAGCATACTGCTCACGCCCGCGCAGATATGTACCGTCGGGCCTTCCACGCCCAGCGAACCACCTGAGCCGATCTGAATGACGCAGAGGACGAACTTGCCGATCGTCTCTTGGACCGAAATATATCCGGACTTGGTCTCGAACGCGACCTTCACCTGTGGTATTCCGCTCCCCGCCGCCGACGGAACCAGGTAGAAAAGACCCAGGCCAGTCGCCAGGCCACCAATAGCCGGACACAGGATCGTCCACCAGATCCACGAATGTCCCGAGGCTGCCGTCGCACGGTCGATCAACAGCGATTCGGCCAGCCCGACACTCGCATGGAAGGCCACCGCCGCCAGCCCGCACAGTCCGCCGGCGAGAATCGTGAACGCCAGCATTCGCTGTCGCTCCGTGGGCATTCGGCCCATCAGCCAAGCTAAGAAACGCGGAAACAAATCTGTGGGTCCAACCTTAATCAATGCTCATCTCTAGCGTTCCGGATGTGGTAGCCAGACAACGGCTTTCCTCTTCAATCCCAACGACACCATTTTCTTTTGATTGCGGTACTGGTCAAGTTCGAATCGGCGGTACAGTCAGCTGGATGACGGTATCACTTCTAGCTACAGTGTAGGCTCTCCTGCACGCAGAGAGGGGGCAAGCCATGCCATGTCATGGGGCCGGAAGCTACACGCCGATTTTGCCACAAGCGTGGCCGCACGAATGAACGGCAAAAGGCAAGGCGGGGAGATTGGCTCCCCGCCTCTTTCTTAAAGGCTGCATAGACGCCTGAGACTATTCCAGTTCTTCCAGCTCTGAGGCGGGCAGAACTGCCGTCCCTTCCAGGCGAACTCCATCCAGCTTGTTCGGATCGATTCCCAGCACCTTCAGAATCGTCGGCGCGACCTGTGCCGTCGAAACGTCCGCATGCACCGTTTTGGCGTCGAAGTCAGGGTTAGAAAGCAAAAGGATCACGTTGGTATCGTCATAAGCGAAGCCGCCGTGCTCCGCCAGTTTGCGTGCGCTGCCGGTGTAGACCACACCAGTTCTCGGCTGTACGATGATGTCCGGAACGCGCGGATCGGTGAGCGGCGACCCATAGTTCTTTGACAGAGCATTGTCGTAGATGATCTCGCCAATGCCGGCCTTGGTGGCATTTGCTTCGAGAATCCCTACGGCTGCGTGAGTGTCCGCAGAGTGCTTCAGCCAGAGCAGGGAGACGTCGTCCTCGGTCGTTCCAACGCCGCCGCTGCTGTTCGCTTCGGAGGCCGGCAGGTAGCTGTCGAGTATGTTCCCGGGTGAGGTGCCGCCCATGCCCGAGGTTCCCGGAATTCCGAAGAAGCGGTTGGGATCGATCGGCGATTGACCATGCTTTGCGGTGATCACGATCAGCGTTTTGTCGAGCAACCCGGCGTCCTCCAGGTGGTCCGCCATTTCGCCGATCGAGTCATCGACGAACTGGAACTCGGTCAGCAGAGACGGCGTGGGAGATCCCGCTCCGTCCTTGTACCCGCCAGTCGGACCGCTCTTCTCGATCAGCTTCTGCCCAACGCTGACGGCCTGGAAGTTCATCCCGAAGATCTCAGGCACAGGCGCACTCTTCAAGCCATCATGAGTCTTGCCGTCGATCTGGTTCAGAATGCCTGTGACCTTGAGTTGGTCATAGCACTGAATGTTGTTAAAGCCACGGGTCCAGTCGCTCAAATCCGAGGTATCGTGAAGCACGGAACAGTCGATGCCGGTTGGCGTATGCACGCCGGGCAGCGCCACGACAGACGAATTGATCTCCGGAGAATAGAAATCATTCAGGATATAGCCGTCCTTGCCCGAGGACACCGACGAGTACGCCGCATGTTTGTCGGACCATGCCACGTATCCGCCCGCCTCGTGGATGACCGTGAAGATCGAATTGACGCGCACGAACTCCCACGGCCAGACCGGCTTGCAGTGATTCTTCGGATCGCGCGGAAGACGCATCGGATCGATTGCTTTCACCGAACCGCCGGTCAGCGGAGCGCCCGCTTCTCCACCGTTCAACAGGCTTTGATCCTTGTCGATGGCTTCTTCGTACTCGGTGGTAGTGCCGGTCGGAGGCGCGCCCGCAGTGCAGAGGCCAGGCGCACCGACCGTGCCGTTGCCCGTGGTCTTCGCCGGAGCATCGAGCGACCGGTCGTAAGCGACGTCATAGTAGGCGCCCGAAGTGCGCGGAGTCGCTCCAGTGATGATCGCCGTCAGACCAGGAAAGGAGTCCGAAGGGCGCGATGTGCTGGCCGCCACATAGTTGATGCCGCGCTTGCCGAGCGCTGCCATGTGCGGGCAGTAGGGCGCGCCGTTGTTGGCCGTGGGAATTCCCTTGGAGCAGTTTATATAATCGACCGCGTGCATTCCGTCGACACTAATTAACAGTATGTGACGAATTTCACTATGGTCCCACTCATTGCCACGATCCTGCGCGATTGCAGGCAACGCGGACAACGCACACACACCAACCAGTAGCTGAGAGAGTTTCATCGCTACCTCCTGAGGAGCGAGTAGACGCCTCTCGGCAAGAGGAATACTTCTCTATCAAGTAAAAATTCGGTGAATCGAAACAGCGTCGACGCTGGCCTGAAAACTAATTGGGGTTTCTACGATCCAACGTGATTCGGGCCTCCTCCCATGGAAACC
>JALYIG010000004.1 GCA_030775885.1 Acidobacteriota bacterium
GCCTGGTGTGGGTCGCCTATATGCCGGCGCTGGAAACGGGCAAGGTGGAAGGTGGACCGAAGTGGGCGGATTCCGTCCAATGGGATATCGAGGCCAAGGTGGACGACGCGCAAATGGCGGGCTGGGACAAGCTGACCGATACGCAGCGGATGGACCGGATCAAGCCGATGATGCGGGCACTGTTAGTGGAGCGCTTCGAGTTAAAGGTGCATGAGGAGACTCGGGTGACGCCGGTGTATGCGCTGGTTCAGGCCAAGGGCGGCGTGAAGATGAAGCTGGTGGATGCGCCGCCGGCGAACGCCGATCCGCAAGAGCAAGAGGCACGCGCCCGCGACCCTAAGGCGCAGAACAAGCCGCCGGTGGGAGGCTTTAGGGTGTCGGACGCAGGATGGGTGGGCAACGCGGTGACGATTCGGGGACTGCTGGGGCAGATTGCGTACGAGGCTGGCTATGGGGACCGCGTGATGATCGACGCGACCGGGCTGGACGGCCATTACGACTTCGCGATCAAGCTCTCGAAAGACAAGGACGGACCGACACCCGGGCAGCAGATTGAGGATCAGCTGGGGCTGAAGGTGGAGTCGCGCAAAGTTCCGATTAAGATCTACGTCATTGATTCGGCGGAGAAGCCTTCGGAGAACTAAGCCCGACTAGCAGAGCGGAGACTGGGTTGGAAAGGGGCAAGGTTCGAGGCGCGACAGGCTTCGTCGGGGTCCTTCGACTGCGTTTGGCGGGGTGCGCCAAACTTCACTCAGGATGACGGTCTGGTTGGGTGTGTGTCAGTTTAGGGACAGACAATCGCAGGTCCTTCGACTTCGCTCAGGGTGACGTTCAACACAAGTTCAAAATCTGATTGACATCGCTCTACTGTATGGTGTATCTATACAGCAGACAGAGAAGGCGACGATGTTTCTCACTCTCCAAAGCGACGACAAGCGGCCGATTTACCAGCAGATTACCGATGGGATCAAGGCTTTGATCGCGCGCGGAGACCTGCGTGAGGGGATGACTCTGCCCTCGGTGCGGCAGGTGGCGGGAGATTTGGGTGTGAATCTGAATACGGTCGCGGTGGCGTACCGGCAACTTCAGGATGAGGGATTTGCGAACGTTCGGCATGGCGCTGGGGCGGTGATTGCGGCTCGGAATGCGTGGTCCGTGGACGGGGATGAACTTCGCCAGCCGCTGCGGACGGCGCTAACCCAGATGGTGCTGACGGGGTTGAGCGCAACTGAGATTATGGCCGCGGTGCGCCAGGAACTTGAACTGCTGCAGGAGAAAGGGGGCACTCGATGAGTGCACCAACCGAAGTCGGTATCTATATCTTTATGATTTGCCTGCTTGTCCCTGTGCTCACCTATGCGTTGGTGAAGTACCTGTGGAATCAGCCGCTGCGGAACGGGCCGGGATACTTTCTCGGCGTGGAGGTTCCGGCGGGCTTTTACCATGGGTCCGGCAAGAGCTGGGTGACCAGCTACCATTGGACGCTGGGGGCGCTATACGCTGTGTGGGCGGTGGCGCTCGCAGCGATTGTGATATCCCGGCGGTGGCAGATGACGCCTGTTTGGGCGGGCGGTTTCGCAATGCTCTTTGTCCCTGCGATGTTCTCCTTCCAGGCGTGGATGCGGCACAAATTGGGAGCGCACCCCCCGGTTCGTTCGGTGGCTCTCGCGCTGGAGTCGCGACGCCTGGGCGACTATATCTCCTGGCCGATGGAGGCGCTGGCCGTGGCCCTGGTTGGGATGAGTTGGTGGCTGCTGCTGCGCCATGCGGGCCCCCACTTCGATTGGCGCAGTCCGCTGACTCTGAGCTGGGCGGCGCTGGGATTGATTCCCGGCAAGATGGCGATGGTTTGGCTGAGTTGGCCACTTCCGGCGGAGCGTGCCGAAGAGCATCTCCGCCTTCAGGAGGCGACCAGGCGCAACTGGATTCGAGTCTCCGGGATTCAATTCCAATGGTTTTTCATCGTCATTCTGATTGGCGGTGCGCTGATGCACGCGCTGTTCCCTGCCACCCCGCCCCCGGCGTGGCGCTGGATCCTGCTTGCCGTCGATCTCGCGGTGTGGGGATACGGGATGATCGTGATGTTCCGCGGAATGCGGCAGTTGAAAGCGATGGGCCGCGAACTGCGCCCGGCGGGCAGTTGGAGAACGCCGTTTGGCCGTTCGTCGTGTTTCGGAATGAGCAGCGCCTTTCAAATCTGGTGCGCGATCTGGTTGGGGGGGATCTTGATCCTGATCTTCTCTTCGCACTAAGGGCGGGCGAAATGATGTATTCGGCGCTGGCGAAGTGTTTGGAGAAGCTTTCGGAGAAACTAAGCGCATGGAGATATAGCCCTGACCAGCAAGGTGGAGATTTGGTGTCGAAAAGGGCGAAGGTTCGAGGCGCCACAGGCTTCGTCGGGGTCCTTCGGCTGCGTTTGGCGCGGTGCGCCAAACTTCGCTCAGGATGACGGTTTGGTGGGTGCCGACAATGCAAAACAGGCAAAAGCGGGTCTTTTTGGGAAGGCGAATGATTGACATACGACATGTGTCGTACTAAGGTGGTGAGGAAGTTTCCGGAATTAACAATGCCGGTAGCGCTGCGAAGCTAATAGAGGTAGTATGCTACATAGCTAGTGTGATGAGAATACGGTCGATTAATATGTCCGGACTGGCGCAAAACAATGCAGCCGGACGCGACCGCAATCGGTGTACACCACTGGAAGTACACCATGCCCATTCCAACCCCACCTGGCCATGGGGCGAATCGCAGAGCGGGCGAATTGAAATGCGTGATCGCAAAAATAAATGATGCCCGGGCGCGAACCAACCATGCGCCTGAAACGTCACTTAACTGATTCAATTTCTAACCTTGGATTCTTTTTGGAACCTGTAAGCCTTTTTGTCCGTATTTGTGGATATAGATAACTCCGCAAGCGGGCCACCATGGCGCATGGAACTGCTTTCCCTGCGTGCTGCGTGTTGGCAGGTGCCCCTCTATTTCTTTGGATCAGTGCAAGCGCATGGAGCAATGTGTGCGCATTGGGCTTCGAACGATCAGGGATGTTGGACAAAGTAATGGAGGGTCGATGTTGTTGCGGCGCGTAATCAATGGATTCCTGCTGTGGAGCTCGTTGGCGTGCGTGGCCAGTTCGGCCTGGGCGTTGGAGTATCACGGGCAGGTAACTTTCGGCGGCCTGCCGGTTCCGGGGTCAACGGTGACGGTGACCGCGACGCAGGGCGACAAGAAGGTGGTCGCGATCTCGGACGACCAGGGCGTCTTCTCGTTTGCGGACCTGACCGACGGCACGTGGACGCTGACCATCCAGATGACGGGCTTTGCACCGCTGAAGCAGGACATCGCGGTTGCAGCGAACGCACCTGCGGGCACGTTCGAACTGAAACTGATGTCGCTGGACCAGATTCGCTCCGAAGCGAAGCCGGTGAAGGTGGAGGTGACGCAGATGGCGGCGATCGCTGCACCCTCGGCGCCCTCCGCGGCAACTACCGCAGCGGCAACACCGGGCAAGCCTGACGCGCCCGCCGCAAAGGGTGCTGCTGCTCCCACGAAAGGTGGCCCGCGGGCTGCTGCTGCTCCTGCGGTCGACGCGGCGCAGGATGCCACGGCCGCGCAGGCGAACGACGGCCTCCTGATCAACGGCAGTGTGAACAACGCGGCGACTTCGCAGTATTCCATGAACCAGGCGTTTGGCAACAATCGCAACGGAGGCCGTTCGCTCTATAACGGCAATGCGTTCCTGCGGCTGGATAACTCCACGCTGGATGCGGCTCCTTACCCGGTGACCGGCGTTGCCGCGCCGCGGCCGCAGTTCAACAACTTCACCCTTGGCGCCAATTATGGCGGGCCGCTGAATATTCCTCACCTGATGCCGCGCGGGCCGTACTTTCAGTTGCAGTATTACCGCACGCAGAATAGTTCCTTCAACACGCAGTCGGTCATCGTCCCCGCTGGAAACGATGGGGCGGGCAACTGGAACGTAACATCGGCGGCGGTCTCGGCGGTCTACGCTCCGGTTAATCTTGCGACGGTTGCGCCCGCTTGCGACAACTACCTGCTGGGCAAGGGCTTCACGCAGGCGCAGATCAACGCAGGAACCGTACAATTCGCCAACAACATTATTCCCAAGGCATGCGTCAGCCAACAGGCCGCGACGCTGTTGACGCTGTATCCACAGCCGAACCTCACGGGCAGTCCGCTGGGCCAGAACTATCAGCTTCCGCTGAACACCAGCACGCACAGCGACCAAGCCAGCTTGAACATGAACAAACAGTTCGGCAACAAGAACAATGTCAATGGGAATTTTCAATACCAAGGGTCGCGCTCCAGCAATCCAAGCATCTTCGGCTTTCTGGACAAGCAAAATCAGTTGAGCATCGGCACCAACCTCAATTGGAACCATCGCTTTAGCCAGCGGCTCTCGGGCAGCGTGAGTTACTCGTTCACACGCCAACGCAGCCAGTTGCTGCCGTTCTTCGCCAACCGCAACAACATCGAGGCGACGGCGGGGATCACTGGAGCGAGCACAGCCTCTGCGTTCTGGGGTCCGCCCTCGCTCGGCTTCGCCAGCGGCATTGTCGGACTGAACGACGGCGTCAGCTCTTACAATCGCAACGAGACCAACGGCATAGGAACGAATTTCTACTGGAACCGCTTCCGCCATAACCTGAAGTTCGGCGGCGACTTCAAGCGGCTGGAGTTCAACTACCTGACGCAGTCGAACCCGTACGGCTCTCTCTCGTTTACCGGAACGTCGACCGACGGCTCCTCCTCGCGTTCGGACTTCGCCGATTTTCTGTTGGGCATCCCGACAACAAGCAACATCGCGTATGGCAACGCGGACAAGTATCTGCGTCAGTCTCAATACGATCTGTACATTACCGACGACTTTCGCGTGAACCCGGAATTCAGCGTGCAGGCGGGCGTACGCTGGGAGTATGGCGCGCCCATCACTGAGCTGAAGGGCCGGCTGGTGAACCTCGACATCGCGCAAGGCTTCACCGCAGAGGCGCCGGTGTTGGCCAGCACTCCGAAGGGCACGCTGACCGGGCAGGGCTATCCGACCTCGCTGGTGCATCCCGACTACAGCCGTCCGGAGCCGAACATCGGCATTGCGTGGCGGCCCATCTCCGGCTCGTCGCTGCTGATCCGTTCCGGCTTCCAGGTGTCGAACGACACTTCGGTGTATCAATCGTCGGCGTATGCCATGGCGCAGCAGTTTCCTCTGTCCACCAGCCTGAGCATCACGAACGGCGTTAGGTGTCCATTCAACCTGGCCAGCCCGTTTTCCTCGACCTGCTCCAAAACTTCGCAGGACAGTTTCGCGATCGATCCCAACTTCAAGGTGGGCTACGTACAGGCGTGGAATCTCTCGGTACAGCGCGACCTGCCGTATTCCATGCAGATGGTGGTGACCTATAACGGGATCAAGGGCGTGCACGGAGTGCAGGAGTTCCTGCCCAACACATGTCCTCCAGGGGCGCCCTGCGGCTCGGCGGTTTCGGGCTACCGCTATCGCACCTCCGGCGGCAACCTGACGCGGGAGGCGGGCACGCTGGAAGTGCGGCGGCGCCTGCGCAACGGCTTCACGGCGCGACTTCTGTATACCTATGCTAAGTCGCTCGACGACGACTACTCGCTGAGCGGACAAGGCTCCATCAGCAGCAGCGGAGGCATTGCGCAGGACTGGCTGCATCCGGAAGCGCAGCGTGGCCTTTCCACCAGCGACCAGCGCCACCTGCTCAACTTCACCGCCCAATACACCACGGGCATGGGAATTGGCGGCAAATCGCTGCTGAGCGGATGGAAGGGCGCTATCTATAAAGAGTGGACCATCTCCACCGCCATCAACGCGGGTACTGGACTGCCGGAGACCGTGATCTGCGGCACCTGCGTCGCCACGGGAACAGGAACGACGGGTTCCGTCCGGCCGAATATTCTGGCGTCGCCTTATGCCGGCGCACCGGCCGGCTATCGCCTGAATGCGGCGGCCTTTGCGGCGCCCGTAGGAACGTGGGGAAATGTGCGGCGCAACTCGATTGAGGGGCCAGGCCAGTTCAGCATGAACGCCAGCATGCAGCGCACCTTCCGGCTGCACGATCGCTACACGCTGGACGCGACGCTGAACGCAAGCAATGTTCTCAACCATGTCGTCTTCACCGGGTGGAATACAAACTGGTCCCCGATCAATAAGTCCTTTGGCGCGCCCAGCAATGCCAATCAAATGCGCAGCATATCGCTGCAATTTCGCATGAGGTTCTAACTAAGGTTCGGGGTACAAGGTTCGAGGCTCGAGGGTCAAAGCTATGAAGTTCGAAACATCAAGGGTTGGGACGGCGGGCGCTGTGCTTGCCGCATGCCTGGGGCTGTCGTTGTCATCTGCGGCGCAGTTGACCGGCGCGAACAAGACGCCGACCGGCTCCGACGCGCCCACCATCCACGTGACGTCGCGGCTGATCATCGAGACGGTGGTGGTGAAGGACAAGAAGGGCAATCCGATCAACGGACTCACGGCCAAAGACTTCGTTATTACCGAAGATGGCGTGCCAATCGATGTGAAGATCTGCGAGCAGCAGACGCTGCCCGAGACGGCTGAACCGATGCCGCCGCAGACTACCGGCCAGGAAGACATCAAGATTTATAACCGGCTGGCGCGCGAGCAGATTTCGAACGAGACGCCCGGGCAGATCAAGTACAAGGACCGCCGCCTGCTGGCGCTCTACTTCGACATGTCGTCGATGCAGGAGCCTGAGCAGTTGCGCGCGCTGACTGCGGCGGAGAAGTTTGTGCGCACGCAGATGACCTCCGCCGACCTGGTCTCCATCCTGCGTTATGCGGGCAGTTCGGTAGACATTCTGCAGGACTTCACCGCCGACCGCAATCGCCTGCTGAGCATCCTCGAAACCATGATTGTCGGCGAGGGCCAGGGCGACACTGGAACCTCATCCGACGATGCGTCCGCCGACACCGGCGCGGCCTTTGGCCAGGACGATGCCGAGTTCAACATCTTTACCACCGACCGTCAGCTTGCCGCGCTGCAGACCGCGGCAGAGATGCTGTCGCATCTGAGCGAGAAAAAGGAGCTGATTTATTTCGCCAGCGGCCTTACGCTGAGTGGGCTGGACAACCAGGCGCAACTGCATGCTACCGAAGAGGCAGCGCTGAAAGCGGGTGTTTCCTTCTGGGCGGTGGATGCGCGCGGGCTGGTTGCCGGCGGGCCGATGGGCGATGCAAGCCAGGGCTCCGCCGGTGGCGCGTCGATGTACAACGGCCGCGCGGCCATGGCGATGACCTCACGGCTGGAGCAGTCGCAGGACACGTTGTACGCGTTGGCCGGAGATACCGGCGGCAAGGCGCTGCTGGACTATAACGACCTGACGCTGGGCATTGTGCAGGCGCAAAAGTCGGTGACGAATTACTACATCCTCGGCTACTACACCAAGAACTATGCGCTGAACGGCAAGTTCCGCAAGGTCAAGGTGTCGCTGAACCCGCCCACCGTCGAAGCGAATCTTGATTATCGCCAGGGGTACTACGGCGATAAGGAGTGGGGCAAGTTCTCCCTCGCCGACCGGGACCGCCAGCTTGAAGATGCGCTGATGCAGGGCGATCCCTGGACTGAGATCACCATCGCGATGGAGATTAACTACTTCCAGTTAAATAAGGCGGAGTATTTCGTTCCGCTGATGATGAAGATCCCTGGACGCGAGCTTGCGCTGGCCAAGAAAGGCGGCGCGGAGAAGACGTCGAT
>JALYIG010000005.1 GCA_030775885.1 Acidobacteriota bacterium
CGTTGAGGGCCTCGTTGCGGAAGAACTCGAAGAGACTGCCGTGCAGCTGGTTTGAGCCGGAGCGCGTGGCGAGATTGACGACGCCGCCATTGAAGCGGCCGAACTCGGCGGGAACGTTGTTGGCCTCAATAGTGAATCCCTGGATGTCGTCGAGGATAGGGAAGAAGGCAACCTGGCCGGGTTCGGGTTGTAATGCGGAGATGCCGTCGTAGAGGTATTCGTTGGTACGGGGCCGGCCGCCATTGATACGCGGAAGCAGGGTGCCTGGCGGCAGCTCTACGCCCGGTGCCAGGGTGGACAGTTGAATGAAGTTGCGGGCGTTGAGCGGCATGGCGACCACGGCGGCACCGGCAATATTTGTTTCGATGTTGCTGGTTTCGGCCTGAAGCAGAGGGACATCGCCGCTTACGATGACGGTCTGCTTGTCCGTGCCGAGCCTGAGCGAGAGGTCCGCGCTTACAGTCTGGCCGACGATTGCGGTAATACCTGAGCGCTGAAGATGCTGAAAACCTGAGGCGGTGACGTCGAGGCGGTATGAGCCCGGAGCCAGGCTACTGAAGGAGTAATCGCCGACGGAGGAGGTGACGGTGTGCTGGCGAATGCTGGTGGCGCTGTCAGTAAGCGTCATGCTGGCGCTGGGAACGCCCCTCCCGGACGGGTCGATCACTCGACCTTTGAGATCCGCGGCGATTTGGGCGAAGGCGGCGGAGTGGAGGATTGGGGCGAGCAAGAATGTGGCCAGTGCATGATGCAGCTTCATGCCGATGCCTCCTTGGACGCACACTTGATCTGCGTCAGAAATGTTTGTTGTTTGGGTTTGCCGTACCGCTAGACACGCTAGCGCTCGATTTAAGATCGCGAGCACTTAACGATTTTATATGATTGAAAACGTTATCGTCAAAACTACGGGCTTTCGAGGACACACGCGCCCAGGTCGGGATGGCGAAGGAGAGCTAGTCGAGGCGCTCGATCATCACGTCCGTGGATTTGATGAGAGCAGCGGCGGTGTCGCCCTTTTGCAGCTGTAACTCCTTGACTGCGTTGGCGGTAATAATTGCGGTCACAGTGGTGTCGCCGACTGCCAGAACGACCTCCGCGAGCAGGCCCTCGATACGGATGCTGACCACCTTGCCGGCGAGCTGGTTTCTCCCGCTGACGCGGCGATAGCGCTCGCGGGATTGCACAGAGGGTTTGGCTTTATCTCTGGCGATAAAGGGCTTGAGTGTGGACTGGGCGATGCGATGGTGGCCGCCGGGAGTTTGAACCGTCTTCAACTTGCCGCTTAGAATCCACTGCTTGATTGAGGGATAGCTGACGCCGATCAGGCGGGCTGCTTCGCGTGGCGTAAGCATCGGATTTGCACTGGCCATAAGAATGTTCTAGCACTTTTCAGGTGCGGTGAGTTCGGGTGCTAGAAGTGGATGTTGTCGAACACGGGATGTGACTCGAACACGACCGCGTAAGGAGCATTGATCAGCCGATTCAGTCTCGACTTCATGACGTCTTAAATTCTCTCTCAATTACGCTACATTGCGATGGTTTAGGAGATTGATGGGCGGGAGTTCCTGCGCGGTGGCAAAGTAGTAGGAGGGTCAGTCACGCAGAGAGATGAAGGCGTCGCCCTGGATACGATTGATGATTCCTCCGCATTCATTGCGAGAGAAGAAAGGAACCGACGATGAATCGGTTATGGACCGGCATAGCCACCGTCTTACTGGCGTCTGCATTCGCCCCTGCGCAGGACTCCAAACCCGCTGACGGCGTACCAGGAACGGCGACCGACAAGCCACAGACAAAGCAGGTTCCCGTTACTCCGGGCCCTTGCGTGGAAGATATGCCGGGGATGCAGATGTGTCCCAAGCCGGCTGCTGCGCCACTTGCGGCCTCTCCAGGCGACGGGATGAAGGGGATGGCAATGAACCAAGGCATGCAGGAACTGATGGAGGAGATGCATCCGCAGACTTTTCTCCAGCAGATCAGGCACCATGCCTCTGCCGGAACCAGTGCCGAGCCCAACTCCACGCCAACACCGATGCTGATGACGATGAAAGGCGATTGGATGTTGATGTTCCACTCCAACGCCTTCGTCGCCGATACTCAGCAGTCCACTGGACGGGGCGGCGACAAGCTGTTCTCCACGAATTGGGTGATGCCCATGGCCGAACGCCTGGTCGGGCCCGGGCAACTTACGGTGCGGGCGATGTTCTCCCTGGAGCCTGCGACGATCACGGGGCGACGGTACCCGCTGCTCTTTCAACAGGGGGAGACGGCATTTGGAAGGCCCATCGCTGACGGCCAGCACCCCCATGATTTCTTCATGGAAGCCGCAGTGCTTTACGATCTAAAGCTCGGCGAAAAGACGCTTCTCTCCTTGTACGGCGGGCCCGTGGGCGATCCCGCAATTGGCCCCACTGCGTACCCCCATCGCGCCTCGGCATCGGAGAACACGGTCGGCACCCTAGGACATCATCAGGAAGATTCCACGCACATCGCGGACGATGTTGTGACGGTTGGGGTGACTCGCGGCGTCGCCAGGATCGAGGCGAGCGGCTTCCATGGCCGCGAGCCCGACGAGTTTCGTTGGGACCTAGACTCAGGCAAGATCGACTCCTGGTCGACCCGGTTCACGCTGCAACCGGGAAAGAATTGGAGCGGCCAATACTCGTACGCCCGGATCGCGAGTCCAGAAGCGCTGTTTCCTGCTGAGGACCAGGCGCGTACGACAGCATCCGTGATGTATAACCGCCCGTTCGCAGACGGCAACTGGGCTAGCACGTTGCTCTGGGGTCGGACGCGGTCCCTCTCCGACAACTCGAAGGAAAACAGCTATCTGCTGGAATCTCTGCTTCGCTTCAAGACCAGCAACTATGTGTGGACCCGAATTGAGAATGCCGGGCGCTCCAACGAACTCCGGAATGGCACGAATCCTCTGCCGCCAAATTTTCAGGAAGAGCCAATTGGTCACGTTCAGGCATACACCTTCGGCTATGACCATGACCTTCAGATGATCCCTCGAATACGGTCGGCAATCGGAGCCCAGATGACAACTTACACCGCTCCGCAGGCGCTGCGGCCAATCTACGGGGTGCATCCAGTTGGTGTCGTTATCTTCGTTCGCCTCAGAACGTTTTCGGGAACAGAGCGCTAACGTGACGCAATGGCCTTTGCACTAGACAGGCTACGTCGCTACATCTTCATACCGGCGGGCATATCAGTCTTGGCCTCGTAGATCGTCGTAACGGTCAGAGTCTTGACTTTCAGATCTCCCTGAATGCGTACGTGTTTTCCCGCAAAGGGAGCGATCGCTGTCTTCTTGCCAGCAAGCGTATATGTCTTGTCGCCTGCAACCAGCACATAGCTGGACCCGGCCTTGATGCACTCCTCGGTGCATTGCGTCGCGGTCTTGCCAGGCATCATGTGGGTTTTGCCACACATTGAGTCGCTCACAACTCCTTCGACGATCTGGGATGCTGCCAGAGCCTGCTGCATTGCGGGCATCGTAGCGGCAAGGAATAGGGTACATGTTAAGATCGCTGTTTTCTTCATAATGTTTCTCCTTGGGGTGAGTGATTGAATTGCCTGGACGAACTGCAGTGATCAGCAAAGTTGTATTTGAAACGTCTTGCGCGCCACTTCCATGACGTCGTTCGTCAACACCGTCACGGTTCCCGATGTTTCATGGTGGCGTCTCATCGACTGCTGACGGCAAAGACCGTTGTTGCAGCAGGGGCAGGGCGCGGAACCTCAAGGACGAAGGGTTGGCCAAAGGATCGCGTGGCGGCCAGGACCGCTGGAACATAGCTGATGGTTTCTGAGGGCAACCGGCCCGTGGAACTCAAGACAGTGAATTCGGCGCTCCGGCTTCGATTGATCGCGCGCTGGAGGTTCTGCTCGCCGGTGTTATACGCGGCCAGGGCCAATGGCCAGGAACCGAACTGCAGATGCAGATCGCTCAAGTAGCGAGCGGCCGCTCGTGTTGATTTTTCGATGTCCACCCGCTCATCTCTGGCCCCGTCTACAACCAGTCCATATCGGCGAGCAGTGTCCGGCATCAATTGCCATAGACCGCGTGCGCCCTTCGGAGAGAGGGCTGCAGTGTTTCCGCCGCTTTCAACCAAAACTACGGCAGCAAGTTCGACTGGCACCCCTTCTCCTCGCAGGATTGGATCAATCGCTGGCCGTAAGAGTTCAACCCGCGCAACTGCCGCACTCGGGTTTACGATCTGCGACGGCATTGGTTGCCGCTCAATATCCGGAGTAGCTTCGACCGCTGTGGGCACAGGCTCGTCAGCAGCGATCAGCAGCGTGTCCGCCTTCATGGTCAGCGATTCGCTGATTTCCGCAAACGGTTGGCGAAGGGCAGGACTGGAAGATTGAGCTTTTGAATCCTGAGCCCATAGGAGCAGGGGAAGTGCCCAGACCAAAACCACGGCCAAGGTTCCTAACTTAAATTGTGCGGCTCGATGGACTTTGAGGTTAGACATGGACTGCCTCCACAACTTGAGCCGCTTCAAGTTTCAGCGCGGGCTTGACCTCGAAGTTCCACTTCCAGATCGCAAAGATCGGCGGGTAGACAACTAGTTCCATCAAGAAAGAGGTGATGATGCCGCCGAGCATGGGAGCGGCGATGCGCTTCATAACGTCCGATCCGGAACCCACCGACCACATGATCGGCATCAGGCCGAACAGCATGCACGAGACGGTCATGACCTTGGGCCGCAGCCGTTTCACCGCGCCATGCACGATCGCTTCGCGCAGATCGTCCCAGGAGTGAATGCCGCCCTTCTTCAATGCGTCGTGATAGGCAAGGTCAAGATAGAGCAGCATGAACACGGCTGTTTCGGCGTCTACCCCGAGTAGCGCGATCAGGCCCACCCACACCGCAATGCTCATGTTGTAGTGCAACAAGTAGAGAAACCAGACTGCGCCAATCGCCGAGAAGGGCACGGCCATCAAAATAATCATGGTCTTGATCGCCGAGCCGGTATTGAAGTAGAGCAACAGGAAGACGATGAAGAGCGTGATCGGAACCACCAGCTTCAGGCGCTGCGATACGCGCTGCATAAACTCATACTGGCCACTCCAAACAAGCTCGTAACCGGCAGGTACCTTGACCTTTTCCGACACGGCCAGCTTCGCGTCGTGCACGTAACTGCCTATGTCGCGCCCGGCCACATCGACATACACATAGCCGCTGAGCCTGCCATCTTCATCCCGAATCATGCCTGGGCCAGTCCTCATTTTAATGTCGGCGATCTCGCCCAGTGGGACTTGCGCGCCGGATGGTGTCGCCACGAGTACGCGCTGGAGCGATTCGATATCGCTGCGGTAGTCGCGGAGATACCGAACATTCACGGAGTAGCGCTCGCGGCCTTCGACGGTCGTCGAGACTTGATCTCCTCCAACCGCCGACATCAGAACGCCCTCAGCGTCGTCGACAGTCAAGCCGTAACGAGCCAGCGCGTCACGCTTGATATCGAAGTCCAGGAAGTATCCTCCACTGGTGCGCTCCGCAAAGACGCTGGTCGTGCCGGGGACATCCTTGAGCGCCATCTCAATCTGCTCGCCCACTTGTTGGATCTGTCCTAGATCCGAGCCCAGCACCTTGATGCCGAGTGGAGTACGGATGCCGGTGGTCAGCATGTCGGTGCGATTCTTTATTGGCATGGTCCACGCATTGGAGATGCCGGGGATCTGTAGGGCCTCGTTCAGGCCGCCGGGCGAATAAATCAATTCTTGCGTGCTGATGTGATTCGGCCAGAACCGAGAGAGCGTCGGCTGAGTCCATCGCGGCATCGACTTCGAGTACCATCGCTCTTTCATCGGCCATTGGTCCTGAGGCTTAAGCACAATGGTGGTCTCCATCATGGAATAGGGCGCGGGATCGGTCGCACTTTCTGCCCGGCCTGCCTTTCCGAAGACGCGCTCGACTTCCGGAAACCTTGCAATGATCTTGTCCTGTGTCTGCAACGTTCGACCGGCTTCCGCGACCGAGATACCGGGTAGAGTCGACGGCATATAGATAAGTGTGCCTTCATCGAGTGCGGGCATGAACTCTGAGCCGAGCTTGAAGTACACAGGAACACTCAGCGCCATCACCAGCAGCGCACAGCCAATAGTCGTCCACTTGTGGTCGAGAACAAACTCGACGATTGGGTGGTAGACCTTCATCATCGGCTTGCTGATCGGATGGTTCTCTTCGCTGTGAATCTTCCCCACGAAGATCGCGTTGACTGTCTTTGCGAGCCATTGGGGACGGAAGTTGAAGCCATCCATGCGCGAGAAGAGAAAACGCATCGCAGCGGGAGCCAGCGTAATCGCCAGCATTGCCGCAATTGCCATGGAAAAGTTCTTGGTGAACGCAAGCGGCTTAAAGAGACGGCCCTCCTGACCCTCAAGAGTAAAGACCGGCAGAAAGCCAACCGCGATGACGAGTAGGGCAAAGAAGCTGGGGCCGCCAACCTCTTTTACCGCAGCGATTACAACATCGTGAGATGGACCGGGCCTGCCTGCCTCCTCCCAGTGCTCGAGCTTTTTGTGGGTTTGCTCGACCATCACCACGGACGCATCGACCAGTGCGCCGATAGCGACGGCGAGGCCGCCCAGAGACATGATGTTTGCCGTCATCCCCATCCATTGCATCGGAATGAAGGCAAGAATCACGGTGACTGGAATGGTGATAATCGGCACGATGGCACTGCGCACATCCCACAGAAAGATCATGATCACCAGGCTTACGATGATCAATTCCTCCATCAATGTGTGGCGCAGGTTGTCGACTGCCCGATCAATCAACTCGGAGCGGTCGTAGGTGGTGACGAGTTTCACGCCGGGAGGCAGCGTTGACTTCAGTTCGTTCAGCTTTTCCTTAGTGCGTTCGATCACTTTCTGCGCGTTCTCTCCGTAGCGCATGATCACAACGCCTCCCACGGCTTCCCCTTTGCCATCCAAATCCGCAACGCCCC
>JALYIG010000006.1 GCA_030775885.1 Acidobacteriota bacterium
GGCTCGGCGGTTCTACGCGCTGTTCGATCCATCGGCTGCGGGAACGGCGGCGGCCACTGCAAATGCTCCGGGTGCCCCATCCATGACGGCTTCATCGTCATGGGTGGGTTTGGCGCCGACCGGGCCGACGCTGAATCCAGATACGCCGAATGTGGTTGCGCCGACCGCTCCGCTGCAGGTGATCGCGGGGATCGGCGGGCATGGGAATTTGCGGCCGCTGACGTCGCAAATTGTGGGGTTCTTTCTGGTGAATCTGGCGCATTCGACCGCGGTTCCCATGGTGCAGGCGCCACTGGCAGGAACATCCCGCGTCGATCCCACCCTTGCCGATGGGGCCGGCAAGAATGGGGCACCCGGAGTGGTTGGCGGTTCAGGAGCGATGCAGGTGACGCCGACCGGGCAGGTGTCGACCAGCTATCCGGGCAGCGAGACGGTGCATACGCTGAACCTGAAACGAGCGGCAAAGATTCTGCCGCAGTTTCCGGAGCAGACGCTGTTGCAGGTGCAGACGGATGTGCGGTTGGTGACGAAGGCGGAGGCTGCGCCGGGCCACTCATCGCCCAGCAGTGCGGCGAATGGGGCCGAGGACCCCGAACACATCCTGCACCGGTTGAAGCTGACGATGGCGGACGGAGTCGCGATTGACGAGGAGTTCTATCGACCGGTGGGCGAAGGAAAGCATCCGGTGCTGCTGGTGCTGCGGGAGAATCTCGATGCTGCGCTGGATGGGGCGCGGGCAGAGGAGATGCGGCGGTTTCGCGAGATGGCGAAGGCAGGGACTGCGGTTGTGGTGATGACACCGCGTCCCTCGCCGCCGGGGGCCGAGGAGACTAAGTCACCGATTCTGGGGCCGTTTTATCTGACCGAGCTGCGGGCGGAGCTGGTCGGCAAAACGCTGCTCGGCATGCGCGTGGACGATGTGATTCGGGTGGTTGATTTCTTCTCCGGCGGTTACACCGAGGATCCTGACAACATCACCGCCGTCGCGAGCGGACATTTGGGGCTGGTGCTGCTGCATGCGGCGGTGCTTGATCCGCGGCTGAAGCACATCACCATCGACCATGTGCTGGAGAGCTATCAGAGTCTGCTGGAGGCGCCGATGCCGCTGGATGCTCCGCAGGATATTTTGCCGGGTGTGCTGCTGAAGTACGATATCCCGGACCTGGTGCGTGTACTTGGGCCGCGGGTTACCGCGACCGATTGGCTTCCGGGCGCGGCGAATCTGGCGAGGAAGTGATGGCAGACTTCGCCAGGAAGGCCTTGGCTTATCTGGAAGTAAGAGCGGACTTTGTCAGGAATCACTCCTTCTAACTGAAGCGGGTTGGTCGATACGATCCGGCAGAAGCGGTAAATGTCTGGACTCGCGTGGCTCCCTCTGCTATACCGGGGACACCTCAATGTGTCCCTCGGCCCTGAAATTCTGCGCTGTCCTGGCCGCGATTGCAGTTGCGATCGCATGTCCGCGTCCTTCGTGTGCCTTCGGGCAATCCGCCGCGCCTGCTCCATCGCCGCCTGCGCTTGCGAAGGCCATCGACTACTCGGCTGAGTCGATCGTGATCGAGCGCACGGACTCCATCTATACCTTCGAGGCCGACGGCACCAGCTCGGAGGAGCGCAGTATTGTTGCCCGCGTGCAAGCAGATGCCGCGGTGCGCGCGCTTGGCGTGGTCTCGGTTGCGTTCGCGGCTGACTATCAGCGCGTTGAGTTCCTTTACGCGCGGGTGCGCCATCCCGATGGTTCGGTTGTGGAAACACCCGCGTCGGACAGCATCGACATGCCTGAGCCGGTGACGCGCGAAGCCCCGATGTATAGCGACCTGAAGGAGAAGCAGCTCCCCATTCGCAGCCTGCGTGTGGGTGACACGCTGGAGTGGCGCGCGCGCATCACTACCACCAAGCCTCAGGCGCCGGGCCAGATCTGGGGCCAGGAAGGTTTTGTGGAGGGCGCGGTGGTGCTGGCTCAGAATATTGAGCTGCGCGTTCCCGCCGGCGTTGCGTTGCAGGTTTGGAGTCCTACTTCCAAAGCTGTCGAGTCGGACGTTGCTGCCTCGGGAAGCAAGCCCGCCCTGCACGTGTACCATTGGAGCTCGTCGCAACTGAAGCCCACCGCCGGCAAAGTTGCCGAGGATGAAGCCGCGGCGAAGAAGAAAGCAGTGCTGACCGCGGACGAGGAACTGGACGCGGACCAGGGCAAGCTGCCCACCATCGCATGGACCACGTTTAAGTCGTGGGAGCAGGTGGGCGACTGGTACCGCGCACTGCAGGCGGACCGTGTGTCGCCGAGCCCCGAGATCAAGGCAAAGACTGCCGAACTGATCGCAGGAAAAACCACCGACGAAGATAAAGTCCGCGCCATCTACGCCTATGTGGCCACACAGATCCGCTACATTGGCGTCGATTTCGGGGTGGGCCGCTACCAGCCGCACAGCGCCGCGGAGATCCTGAGCAACCAGTACGGCGACTGCAAGGATAAGCACACCCTGCTGGCCTCGATGCTGTCCGCTGCGGGCATCCCGTCTGACGCGGTGCTGATTGGGGTTGGGATTCGCTTCAACCAGGCGGTGCCTTCGCCCTCCGCGTTCAACCACGTGATCACGCACCTTACGCTGCCCGCTGCATCTGGGACGCCGCAGATTTGGCTGGATGCGACTGCCGAGGTTGCTCCGTATCGCGTGCTGATTGCGGCGACCCGCGACAAGCAGGCGCTGATCGTGCCGGCTTCTGCGACGTCTGCGCCTGCGATTGCACGCACTCCGGCTGAGCTTCCGTTCGCCAGCTTTCAGAAGATGGACGCGGTGGGAAGCCTGGACAAGGAAGGCACCTCGCACTCGCACATCACGATGGTGATGCGGGGCGACGGGGAAGTCGCCTTCCGCAGCGCTTTCCACCAGACCGCTCCCGCGCAATACGGCGTGCTGATGCAGCAGATCGTCAACGTCATCGGCTACGCGGGCACCTCGTCCAATCCCGAAGCTTCGCGTGCTGAAGATACCGCCGAGCCTTTCAAGATCGGCTTCGACTACGAGCGCAAGAAGGCTGGCGACTGGGACAACTACAGGATCCTTCCGCAGTTAGCGCCGATCGCGCTCCCGCGATTGGCGGACACTGACCCGCTGGTCCGGTCGCTGGACCTGGGCACGCCGCAGGTGCAAACAGCCACCTCTGCGATGAAGCTTCCTGAGGGCTGGACGGCCATTCTGCCGGAGGCTGCGCACTGGAAGTGTCCCTACGCGACGTACGATCTGACCTACCGCTTCGAGAAAGGCACGGTGTATGCGGAGCGTAGGATCGAGATTCTGAAGCAGAAAGTTCCCACCGGCGATTTGAAAACGTATAAGAAGTGGGCCGACAATGCGGACCTGGGAAGCGAGTTCTACATCCAACTGGTACGCCACGACGCCGATGCAGCCGGGTCGAAGACGTACACGGGGGCTTCGGCCGAGGCAGCTCCGGCAGACTCGGATTCCACTCCGTCCGCGCAGGCTGAGAAGCTGATCCAACAGGCTTTTGCGGACATTCAAAAAGTCGACCTTTACAACGCCAAGGAGTTGCTTGACCAGGCGGCGAAGCTCAGTCCCGATCACGAATATCTATGGAGCGGATATGGCACCCTGCAGTGGCGCAACGGCGACATGTCGGCGGCGCTGACCGACTACAAGAAGGAACTCGCGCTGCATCCTGCCGCGTTCCAACGCGTGTCTCCGGCCATCTTCCAGGCGCAGCTTGTGCTCAACCAGCGTCAGGATGCACTGGATACGCTGCGCGCATGGAGCAAGGCAGACCCGGTAGACCCGGCGCCCGTGACACAACTGCTCAACATGCTGATCGAAGACAAGAGCGCTGCCGTCGCTGTACGCGAAGGCGAGGCGGCGCTGACCCGCCTTCCTGCGGATGGCAAGAACGAGTTTGTGCGCATCGCTCTGGGCCAGGCGTATTTGATGGCGGGCGACAAGACCAAGGGTGAAGCCCTGGTCCGCGGAGTTCTGGAGAACACGCAGGATGCGGGCACGCTGAACAATGCCGCCTATCTTCTGGCCGATAACTCGCTCGACCTTCCTCTGGATGAGAGTTGCACGCGCACGGCGCTGGACAAGCTGACCGAAGAGAGCACCTCGTGGACGCTGGACGAAGATCCCGGCATCCTGTTGACGAAGAGCGGCATGATCTCAGCGACCTGGGACACGCTGGGCTGGATTCTGTTCCGCGAGGGCAAAGCGGCGGAGGCGCTCCCGTATGTCCACGCCGGATGGGTCAACAGGCCCAACCTCGAAACCGGAAAGCACGTCGGCGATGTCCAGGCATCGCTGGGAGACAAGGCCGGGGCGCTCTCTACGTACCAGTTGGCGATCGCGACACAGCCGGGATACAACGCGCTGGGAGTTCACACCGAACCGAACGAAAAGCAGAAAGAGCTGCAGGCGCTCGCCGATGCGCTTTCCGCCGGCAAGGGCAAAACCACAGCAAAGTCTGCGCAGGAACGGCTACAGGAGTTGCGCACCATCCAACTGGGAGCAGCCGACGGACGAGCCGGCAACGCGGGGTACCTGCTGCTGATTAAGGACGGCAAAGCGGTGCGCGTCCTGGCGACGGACAAGAGCGTCGCGGGAGCCGAAAGCATGCTGCTGGCGGCAAACTTCTCCAGCTTGTTTCCTGCGGGCGCCCACGCTGCGCTGGTTCGCAGCGGATTTGTGAATTGCCACGCCAAGGTATGCGAACTGATTTTTGCGCCTTGATTGTCGCTGGCGGTGGCTGGAAAAGTACGTCATCGTGAACGTCACGCATTTATCCGTGCCGTAAGTACTGCATTTGGACTTCGGCTTAACAGGCTGCGGAAAGAGTCGATGCGGCTGACAGAACCTCCCTCAGAGGCTAAAGCCCTGTTGGTTCTTCGGCTCTTGCGGCACGGATGAATCCGTGCCCTTAGCGAAGGCCGCGTTTTTAGCAGCCTGTTCGGCCGCTCAGGTCATTCATGGGTTGTGCAGATGACTTTCCCAGCACCCTCTGGAGGCCGCTGCTACTCCGGAAAATGCTTGGCCGAGGCTGTGTGCTCCGGGCCTCCGACACGACATACTACGGAGATTCTGGAGCTTTGCTCCAGAATGACGATCTTCACCCGCTCATGCGCTTTCGTCCTGGGATGGGTCAAACGTCACAATCGTCCTGGGATGGGTTACAAGTCACAATCGTGATGCGGTGGGTCACACGTCTCATCGGTGCGGTAGTCTACAGAGACGAGTACCGGGTGCCCCTGCATGGACGCGCGCGACATCACTTCTGTAGAACAGCGAGACGCGCCTGTTGCGGCGGCCGACTTCGGCACGTTGGGCGAGAGCGGCTTATTCCGGCTGTCGCCTGACGCGATTCTGGTGACGGATGCGGGGGGGATTATCCGCGCGGCGAATCCGCGGACGGCTGAGCTGTTTGGCTACGCGGAAGGCGAGCTGATTGGGATGCCGGTGGAGACACTGGTGCCGGAGCGGTTACGGCGGCGGCATCCCGTGCAGCGCGAGAACTACCAGGCGCATCCGCGGACGCGGCAGATGGGCGCGGCGATGAACCTCTGCGCGCGGCGCAAGGATGGCAGCGAGTTTCCGGTCGACATTATGCTGAAGCCGGTGGAGATGGCTGGCGGTCCTGTGGTGCTGAGTTTCGTCCGCGACATCTCCGAGCAGCATGCTGCGCAGGAGGCGCTTCGGGTAAACGACCAGCAGCTTCGGTCGATCATCGACAGCGTGGGCGACTACGCGATCTATCTGCTGGACGCGGACGGCTACGTGCTGACGTGGAACATCGGCGGCGAGCGGATCAAGGGCTACTCGGCGGACGAGATTGTAGGCAAGCACTTCTCGCGCTTCTTTACGCAGGAGGACCTCGAGCGGGGACGGCCGGCGGAGCTTCTGCGCATGGCGGCTGCGCGTGGGCGGATCGAGGAGCAGGCGTGGCGGATCCGCAAGGATGGCTCGCGCTTCTGGGCGGACGTGATCCTCACGGCGACGCACGATTCGACGGGGCGGACCACGGGCTATGCGAAGGTGACGCGCGATCTGACCGACCGCAAGCGGGCCGAAGAGGCGATGATGCTGCAGCTCTCGACGGCTCTGCTGGCGAACATGGATGTGCGCAAACTGCTGGCGGCAATCTCGGCTTCGATCAGCGAGCTGATTCCGCATGACGCTGCGACGCTGGCGTTCTACGATGCGGGGGGCGACGAGCTGGTGGCGCAGTTTCTGACGACGGACGATGGCGAGGCGCCGCGCGCTCATGTGCGCATACCGTTGCAGGGCACACCGGCGGGGCAGGCTTTTCGTACGAGGGAGGCGCTGATCGTCGACCGTTTGGAGGGCGCGCCCTACGCGCCCGAAGGCCTGCTTTATCTCACCGGCATCGGCATGAAGTCGGCGTGCTGGGCTCCGCTGATTCATCGCGGCGAGGTGATTGGCACGATGATGGTGGCCAGCCGGCTGGAGGCTCACTTTACCCAGCACGAGGCCAACATGCTGGTGCAGATGGCCGACCAGGTGGCGATGGCGGTGAACAACGCGCTGGCGTTCCGGCAGATTCAGGACCTGCGCGACCGGCTGGGGCAGGAGAAGGAATATCTGGAGCAGGAGATTGCGCTGGAGCAGCGCTTTGAAGATGTGGTGGGCGAGAGCAAAGGCCTGCGGCGGGTGCTGAGCGAGATTGAAACGGTCGCGCCGACCGACGCTACGGTGCTGATCCAGGGGGAAACGGGGACAGGCAAGGAGTTGCTGGCGCGTGCGATCCACCGGCTGAGCCCGCGCAACGAGCGGACGTTCATCAAGATCAACTGCGCGGCGATTCCTGCGGGGCTGATCGAAAGCGAACTGTTTGGGCATGAGAAGGGCGCGTTCACGGGGGCGATTGCGCGCAAGATCGGGCGGCTGGAACTGGCGCACGAAGGCACGCTGTTTCTGGACGAGGTGGGCGAACTCCCGCTGGACCTGCAGCCCAAGCTGCTGCGCGCGCTGCAGGAGAAGGAGATCGAGCGGCTGGGCAGCAGCCAGCCCATCCGGGTGAATGTGCGGCTGATTGCAGCCACCAACCGCGACCTGGCGCAGATGGTGGCGGACAGGGAGTTTCGCAGCGATTTGTATTACCGGCTGAAGGTGTTTCCGGTGTTCGCGCCTCCGCTGCGCGAGCGGACGGGCGATATTCCGATCCTGGTGCGGCACTTTGTGGACGCGCACAGCCGGCGGATGGGCAAGCACATCGAGACGATTCCGGAGAAGACGATGGAGGCGCTGACGCGTTGGCAGTGGCCGGGAAATATTCGCGAGCTGGAGAACTTTCTGGAGCGGTCGGTGATCCTGACGCGCGGGCCGGTGCTGTACGTTCCTCTGGCGGAGTTGGAGATAACGGGCGCGGAGGTGAGCGAGGCGCTCGAGAATCCGACGCTGCAGGCGGCCGAGCGGGAACACATTCTGCGAGTGCTGCGCGAGGCGGATGGACAGATTGGCGGGCCGGATGGTGCGGCGGCTCGGCTGGGGCTGAAGCGGACTACGCTGAATTCGAAGCTGAAGAAGCTGGGGATTGAGCGCGGGGACTTCGGGAAGCAAGAGAGTTAGAGGGCTGGCACCACTTACTCCGGCTGAATACGACGCAGCTGAGTTGGAGAGGAAGATGTCTCCGACTGGTCGAATATGCAGCGTTGGTGACGGTATTCGATGATCAGGTCAGTGAGATCGGACGTCAGCAAGGCCTTGGAATTCGGGACCAGCG
>JALYIG010000007.1 GCA_030775885.1 Acidobacteriota bacterium
AGCAGGGTACGGCCGCCGGACTCGATCTGCTGAATCTGGCCGAACTGGGGGTTGGGACGGGGATACGTCGCACTTGTTGCGGGGTTCGGAGGAAGGATGGGAGCGTTCGCGTCGCGGGAACGAAAGCTCTTGACCTGAACTTGACCACGGTAGGCAGCGGTGACGGTGATGGATGGATTGAACTGGTGTTCAACACCGATGCTGTACTGGACGGCGTAGGGCGCGCGGACGTTGGAAGCAAAGCGCACGATGCTGGGTGGGAGCGAGGCGTCGCTGGGGCTGACGGTGTGGGGGTAGGTTGGGTTGGAAACCTTGATGCTTCGAAGAACGTAGCCGTCGTGCAGGACAACGGTGGCGGGGAAATCACCGCCGGTGCGGTCGTAGAAGATGCCAGCGCCGGTGCGGAAGATGGTTTTGGCTTTGCCGGGGGCGTAGGCGAGTGAGATGCGCGGGTCGAAGTTGTTACTGTCGTTGAGAAATGTTTGCCAGTCGTAACGCACGCCCAGGGATACCTGGAGGTGGGCGTTGAGCTTGATCTGGTCCTGGATAAAGGAGCCGAACTCGTTGATCCAATAGATGCCGCGGCCAGGGCCCTGCTGTGCGGTGAAGGCGTACGGCGTGTTGGTCGCGTACGCAGCCAGTGAGGAAAAGCTGAATGTGCCGAGGCGATTCGTCTGGTCGTCGACAGCACGGCGGCTGAACTGGGGTAGTTGCACCCCGGCGCGGAGATAGTGCTTGCCGTGACTGTAGGTCAGGACTTCGTTAACGTGGATTGTGTTTTCGGTTCGGTTGAGGTCGGCTTGGGCTCCGCCACCGATGAAGGCCCCGTTGACCTGGATGGATTGCGCGCGGGTCACGCTGGTCGTGACGTCCTCATCTTTCTCCAAAGTGACCTGGAGTTGGTTGATCAGGTTGGGGGTGAGGATGATGCGGTCGTTGAGGATGGCGTCGTCTTCGCGGGAGGCTTGGTTGATGCCGGCTTCGGGGAGTGTGAGGCCCCCGACGCCACCGTTGGTCGCGTAGAAGCCCTCGTAGTTATAGCCGAGGGAGAGACGGTGGTTGGCGGCAAAGTCGTGAGTGACGCGGGCAGTGGCCTGTGCGTCGCGTGTGGGGGCAGGAACGTTCTGGAGGATTGGACCCTTGGGGCCCGTGGTATCGACAACCACGGAGGCATTGCGAAGACGGTAGGAGCCGGAGGAGATGAAGCTGGTATGGGGGCTGTGTCCGACCGGACCGGACAAGTGCCCTTCCACAATTTCGCGAAGCTTCGGCGGTTTGATGACGGCTGGGAAGGATTTGGCGTTGAGTGCGGAGTCGAGGAAGAGGAAATTGACTTCGCCGTGGAAGGCGGGTGTGCCTGGCTTGGTGATGATCTCGATGCGACCGCGGCCGGGGCGGGTAAATTCGGCGGAATAGGGATCGTTGTTGACCCGGACTTCCTGAATGGCGGAGGCGGAGACGCCTGCGGACTTCATTTCGACGCCGTCGACAACGATGGTGGTGCCCCCGGAGGAGCCGGATGCAGCGTCAAGGAAGGGTGTCAGGGCACCGATGAACTCCTGGTCGAACACGGGAAGCTTGCGGAGCTGATCTCCGGTTGTGACGATGGTGTCGCGGTTGGCGGAGGGCTCGGTAGAGAGCTTCCAGTCGGATCCGACCGTGATCACCTGCTTGAGTGCTGCGAGAGAAAGGTGCACGGCGAGGTCTGGGATGCTGGCGGTAATGTGGATGGGGGTGGAATTCTCAGCGAAGCCAAGGGTTGCGGGTGCGGTGAGAACGAAGTTGCCGGGATGAAGATTAGAGAGGGTGAAGTTGCCGGCGTTGTCGGACTTGGTCTGCGCGACGGAAACGCCCGCGGATGTTGAAAGTTGGATGATGACGCCAGGGACCACGGCGCCCGTAGCATCGACGACGCGGCCGCGGACAGAAAGACTCTGAGCGAAGGCCGGTCCTGCGACGAACAGCAAGAGCGCAATGAAAAACAGATGGAGTTTCGCAAACACTTCCATGATTTTACGAGACGGCGCATGGAGAGGTCGGCAAGATTATTCAAAGTGTTAACTGCTACGACGCAAATCCCAGGGAAGTGTTGGTTCTGCAGAGCGCCCGGGAAGCATCCATACAATAGAAGTTGTGCCCCTTGAGACTCCATATGCGGCCCAAGACACTGCTCCGTTGGAGCGGCCGAGCGGGTTCGCCCCATTGCGAATACCCGTCTTTCGCGATCGCTGGATAGCTTCTACCGTATCCAGCATTGGAACGTGGATGCAGGACACGGCGGGCACCTGGCTGATGACTTCGCTGACGGCGTCGCCGCTGCTGATCGCGCTGATGCAGACCGCGGCGAGCCTGCCGGTGCTGGCGTTGGGGCTGCTGGCGGGAGCGACGGCTGACCTGTTCGACCGGCGGCGGCTGCTGATCTTATGGCAAAGCTGGATGCTGGGTTCGGTTGCGGTTCTGGCGGTGCTGACGTTTCTGGGGCACATCTCGCCTTGGTCGCTGCTGGCGTTCACGTTTCTACTGAACATTGGCTCGGCAATGAACAACCCGGCATGGCAGGCGATTATTCCAGAGCTGGTTCCGCGCAAGCTAATTCCGGATAGCGTGTCGCTGAATGCGGCCTCGAACAATCTGGCGCGGGCGCTGGGGCCGGCGCTGGGCGGGTTGATGGTGGCGGCGTTCAAGCGCAACGACACGGGCGCGGCCTACGTCTTTCTGCTGAACTCGCTGTCGTTCGCGGCGGTGATCTGGGTGTTGGTGAACTGGAAGCGGATTCCGCTGTTCAAGTCGGCACTGCCTTCGGAGCGGATGGCAGCATCGATCCGGTCGGGGCTGCGCTATGTGCGGTACGAGCCAAATCTGCAGGCGTCGCTGCTGCGGGCGTTCACGTTCACGTTTTTCTTCTCGGCGATCTGGGCGCTGCTGGCAGTGGTGGCGCGCAACGACCTGCACCAGGGCGCGCTGGGTTACGGCATTCTGAATGGCTCGATGGGGCTGGGCGCGGTGACGGCTGCGTTCACTCTGCCCCGGGTACGGCATCGTTTTTCGACGGATCGCATCATCGCGGCGGCTACGTTCTATAACGTCTTTACGCTGGTTGTGCTGGCGCGTCTGCATCGGCCGTCGATCATTATTCCGGTGCTGATGGTGGCGGGCTTTTGCTGGACCAGCACGATGGCTTCGCTGAATACTTCGGTGCAGGTTTCGGTGCCGGCCTGGGTGCAGGCGCGAGCTCTGGGAGCGTACCTGATGACGTTTCAGGGCGGGCTGGCGCTGGGATCAGTGCTGTGGGGATCGATTGCACAGCGTTGGAGCACGCCCGTGGCGTTGCTGTGCGCGGCGGCGGGACTAGCCGGGACGTTTCCGTTTGTGCGGAGGTTCAGGATACTGCGGGGCGGAATTCCGGATACGACTCCGCACACTTATAAGCGGGCAGCACCGGAGCTGCAGCCATTTCCGGAGGACGACTCGGAAGCGAGCGATCCGGCGCAGGCGGGGCCAGTGCGAATCTCGATCGACTACCGAATTCCGGTGGAGAATTACGCGGAGTTTACGCGGCTGATTCATCAACTGCGCGGCGTTCGACTGCGGGACGGTGCTTTGCGCTGGGGGATCTATCGCGATGCGGCCGAGCCAGCGCATTTGAATGAGACGTTCATCATGGAGTCGTGGCTGGACTATCTGCGCTCGCGCGAAAGGATAACGGCTGGCGACGAGCGTGTGCGGAAGCAGGTATGGGCGCTGCATCAGGGCGCGGAGCCGCCGCGAATCTCGTATCAGGTGTATGCGCGGGAGGTTGCGAATTCCACGCTCCCTGTGGCTACGCGCGAAATCTAACCGAGCGGGGTTGAGATGGCAGGAATTTGTTCACTGGATTGCCTCCCCTGAAAAATTGAAGTTGGCTGCTGTGATTTACTGCTGAGATGTCGAATACTTTGAACTGGCTGGTGATTGGGATAGGCGACATTACGCGGAAGCGGGTGATTCCGGCGATCCTTGCCGAACCGCGAAGCAGTCTGCACGCGGTGTTGACGCGCGATGTGCGCAAGGCGGATGCATATCCGGGCGTGGAAGCTTTTACCGATCTGGCGCAGGCGCTGACCGACCCGGCAATTGAAGCGGTTTACGTTGCGTCTCCGGTTGCTTTGCATGCGCAGCAGACGATTGCCAGCTTGCGCGCCGGAAAGCATGTGCTGTGCGAGAAGCCGGTGGCGCTGGATTTTGCGCAGGCGGAGACGATGGCCAAAACGGCAGGAGAGTACGGCCGCGTTGCGGGAGTTGCATATTACCGGCGGCTGTACCCGAAGCTGATGAAGGCGAAAGAGTTGATTGCCGCAGGCGCGATTGGCAAGCCGGTGCTGGTGGAGGCGAACTATCATGGCTGGCTCGAAAGTCCCGACCGCGGCTGGCTGAAGGATCCTGCGCTGGCGGGTGGCGGACCGCTTTACGACGTGGGCTCGCACCGGATCGACGCGTGCAATTTTCTTTTTGGCAAGCCGGTTCAAGCGACGGGGCTGCTCTCGAACGCGCTGCATGAGCTTGCGGTGGAAGACTCGGCGACGACGTTGATTGAATATGCCGGCGGGGTTCATGCTGTGGTCGACGTGCGTTGGAATTCGCGGATTCAGCGCGACCAATTCCGCATTGTTGGGGTCGAGGGGGAGATCTCGCTCGACATGCTGAACGGCCCGGCGCTGCGGCTGCTGGCGAGTGATGGCAGACTGACCGAGGAGCAACTTCCGGCGCATGCGAATGTGCATTATCCGGCGGTGGAGAACTTTGTGGCAGCGGTGCTGGACGGAATGCCTGTGGCCTGCCCGATCGGTGAGGCGGTGTGGACCGACTGGGTGACGCAGCAGGTAAAAGACGCGCAGTAGCGGCGACGGGCGTTTGAAAATCGGTTCGTCTTTCCGAAATGCAATTTGGGACAAATGGTGTTCGCGCCCAAAAAAGGGCTAACGTGGGCGATTATCGGATCGTCTGGCCGAATAACATTCTTTTGTCTTGACATTCTCTAGCTCAAAGCAATAGCTTCCCTGCATTATGAAATGCCTACTGAAATTGTTTCCGTATCGATATGCCCAGATATATGCGCTGGCGCTTCTCTTGCTCGGAGTGGCTTTCCAACCACAGCGCCTCGCAGCGCAGGGGTATGGGTCCATTGTGGGAACCGTACTTGATCCGACTGGCGCAAGTGTTCCAGGGGCAAAAGTTCTGGCGATCCAGACGGATAACGGCCGGAAGACGACGGTGGAGTCCGGGCAGACCGGCGCATTCGTATTTCCGACGCTGGCTCCTTCGGGATATTCGCTATCGGTCACGGCGAAGGGATTTGAGGCATATCAGCAGACGGGTGTCGTGCTTCAGGCCAACCAGGCTCTGACCTTCAATGTAAAGCTGGTTATAGGAGCGGCGACTGAGACGGTCGAAGTGACGTCGTCGATCCCGCAGGTCGATACCACCACCGGAACACTGTCGCAGGTGATCGATCAGCAGCGCGTGGTGGATCTGCCGTTGAATGGCAGGAACGCGGCGGCCCTGATTACTCTGGTGGCGGGCGTGGTCGACGCAAGCAGCGAAGGCAACGGAGCCGATCAGGGAAGTGGGAAGACATTCCCCGTGGCCGTGGTCACGAGCGCGAATGGAACGCTGCCCAACCAGTCAAACTATCTCCTGGACGGCGGAAACAACGTAGATGAGATGACTAATGTCAACGCTCCATTTCCATTTCCGGACGCGCTGCAGGAGTTCAGCGTGCAGACGAGCAACTACAACGCGGAGTTCGGCCAGAGCGCCGGCGCTGTCGTCAATATCGTTACGAAATCAGGCGGCACGGCGTTCCACGGCGATGCGTTCGAGTTTCTCCGCAACGGCTATTTCAACGCCAAACCGTACTTCGCAACTACGCCCGATACGCTGCACCGTCACCAGTTTGGGGGAACTATCGGCGGCCCGGTGATCATTCCGCATTTCTCTACGGGCACACGCACCCAGTTTTTCTTCGGATATCAACATCAGCTGTATCACGCGAGTTCTACGACTGGAACCACGACTGTGCCCACCCTTGCGGAAGAAGGGCGCGCGCCTGGCATCTCCTATGCCGACTTTGGCAACCTTTGCAACACTGCTGTAGGCAACAGCTTCAACGGAAGCGGTGTGTGTGTGAATTCAGCGGGGAGCCCGGTTCCAGCCCAACAAATTACCAATCCGTTTACCAATGTGGCCTACGCAAACAACCGTATTCCAGCTTCCGATTTCGATCCTGCTTCGGTGGCGTATGAGAAGGTCTTTCCCACATATTCGGGTGCGGAAGCGCCAGGAGTCATCGGAGCGCCCGTCCATTTTTCGCAGCCAACCGTCCGCACTTTCAACGAGTATGTTGCTCGTGTCGACCACACCTTCGGCGATAAAGATCATCTCTTCGGGCGTTATTTCTACGACTACTACCAGCAGGATGCGGTATTCGATCCGGCTATGCTGGCGAGTTACCGGTCGTACTTCAATACGCGGTATCAGAACGCGCTGTTGTCGGAGCAGCACACCTTCAGCAGCAGCGTGGTGAACAATCTTGTACTCAACTATCAGCGCGAAGTGGCCTTGCGCGGTGGACCTCCGGGAAGCCCAACCATCACCAGTTTCGGCGTGAAGAACCTCTGGCAACCGACGACGGGCCCATACCTCTCCGCATCGATCAGCAACTATTTTGGAGCGACGTCCTCAGCTTTTGCGGGTTGGCTGCGCAACAATTACACCTTCAATGACGATCTCCACTGGGTGAAGGGTTCGCACAACATCACGTTTGGCGGCCACATTGAGCTAAGCAAGTTTGACGTGACCAATGTATTCCAATCGTATGGCGGGTTTGGTTTCAATGCGGTCAGCCAGAAGATCGGTACGACCACCTACCAGTACCCGAATGCCATGGCCAACTTCCAGCTAGGCTTCATGAGTTCCTTCAGCCAGGGGAACTATGAACTACTCAACGATCGCAACCATTTCCCGGGTATTTATGCGCAAGACAGCTGGAAGGTGAGTAGCCAGTTGACGCTGAATTATGGTGTCCGGTGGGAGGAGTTCGCGCCCTGGGCAAACCGCGTTGGCCAGCAAACTGCGTTCAATCCGTCTAACTATGCAGCCAACAAAGGCACCAGCGCATTCCCCGCACTGCCTGCCGGGTTCATGCTGACCGGTGATCCAGGCATGGCTCCGAATGGTGTTTATAACAAGTATGCTCAGTTCATGCCGCGAGTCGGATTTGCGTTCGACGTTCTTGGCGATGGCAGGACGGTGGTGCGCGGCGGCACAGGTATCTTCTACCAGGACCGTATGCCGGGCTTCTTCAATTTGAATCAGGCCGGCAATGTTCCGAACACCGTCTCCGTCGGGTTAAGCAATTTAGGGATGTATGGGACCACGCCCGGTGTAAATCCCGGAGGGCCGTTCAGCAACCCGTATTGCACGGGTTGCGCTGCCGGGGTCTATCCGAATCCGTTCCCGTTCACTCTGCCTTTCGCGTCCTCGCATGTATTCCCCAACGGGATCCTGTTGGATGAGGACGATCCTTCCGGCAACTTTAAGGTTCCGGTCACCTACGATTACAATTTGACGATCGAACATCAACTCGCGAGCAGCTGGGCGATGCGCCTTGCTTATGTTGGCTCGGGATCGCGGCACCAGTTTGTCAATCTGGAAATCAATCCAGCCGTAAACAACGGCTCTGGACTGAGTGCGAATTCTCGCAGGGTCTACAACACCGCACCGACGGTGGGGCCGTGCTCAACCGCGACGGGATGCTCCGCGAACTATGCGCAGATAGTGCTGGCCAGCATGTCCGGCAATGCGCACTACAACTCTTTCCAGGCCACTCTGGACAAGAAAATGTCACATGGTCTATCGCTGCTTGCCAACTGGACGTGGTCGAAGTCCTATGACGATATGCCGCAAGCAACCAGGGTCGGAAACACGGAGGATCTGAATGCCGGCGCATCCTACGTGTATCCCTTCTATCCCGCAGGCGCCACGGGAATACCCGCAACCGCATACGTCCCCGACATCAAGGCGCTCGACCGTGGACTTTCCGACATCGATCATCCGCATGCAATCTCGATTTCGTACGTGTATGAACTGCCCAAGCTGCATAGTGGCTTCCGCGTCGCGCAAGCAGTGGCGAACGGCTGGCGCACGAGTGGGCTGATCCAACATCACTCTGGCGAATCCCTGTCTGCATGGGTTGGTTCGGACAACTCTCAGACCGGCCTGGGCCAGGACCGCGCGCAACGCGATTTCACCCAGTCAGCTTATCTTGATCAACCTGGCGGAGGGCATTGTGTGGCCGGCAAATCCTGTGTCAACTGGCTGAATCCTGCGGCCTTCTCGATCCCCGCACAAACAGGGGTTGGGACTGGCTTCGGTAACGTGATGAAGGGTTCGCTTCGCGGTCCCGGATACACCAATTGGGATGCGAGTGTGGTTCGGAGCTTTCCGATATTCCGCGAGTCGACGATGGAGTTTCGTGCCGAGTACTTCAACCTGGTCAACCATACCAAGCTGGGAAATCCGAGCGTGTCGAATCCTTCAGTCGGCAGTACGTTCGGAACCATCACAGCGACGAATCCCTCAACTGACAGTCAGCGCATTGCGCAGTTTTCGCTGAAGTACTTGTTCTAAAGCTGGACCAAACCGCAGCATGGATTCGCGCGGCAGCTCTTACGTAGAGTCTGCCGCGCATTCTTATTTGGGTTGCCGGAGAGTTAGTTCGGTCCTGAAGTAGCGGGAGAGTCAGGCGCCGAAGGCCAGGTCGATCAACGTCTTTTCTTCGAGCTCGTGCGCCTTTGCCGAGCCGGTTGCGGGGCTTGCGCTGGCACTGCGTTTCACGCTGATGACGGCGCGGTCCGCGGCCATTCGCCGAAGGTGCGGAAGGACGTGGAAC
>JALYIG010000008.1 GCA_030775885.1 Acidobacteriota bacterium
TCATACGCCGTGGTGTAGTCGGTCAGGAAGAAACTAGCAGTTACTCCAGCCTGCGTCGTTCTCAAGGCCTCGACCGAGGGAACCCCAAGCCGTGATAGGACGGTCTGGAAGCCAGGTGAAAATGGCAGCGGAGTGGCAGGAAATGCGGGGAACAGAAGAACCGGGTTACCCGAGGTAAAGACTGCGAACGACCCGGTAGAAACTCCCCCAATCTTCGCAGCGCCAAAGGTGATGGTACTGGCGGTAAATCCGTCATCTCCGTTGATGTTAATCGATCCGTTAATGGTATCGGCGCGGGCCACCGTGACCGTGCCGACCAGGACAGAAAGTAAAATAAGGCGCTTTAACATTGGGTGTCTCCAAATAGTAAATCAGAATGTGATAAAAAGCAGCGAGAGGGCTCTTCCTGCTGAAACTATTCTAAAACTCTTGCCGCTGATGTTCTGAGAGAATATTCAGCCCCGCGGGTTGCCTGCTCCTTTGGTGACGATCGACTGTTTTTGCACTCCGCCTGAATCTGATAACCAAGGTAACCGGGCTTTGACGCAAAGGTAACGGGTTTTGCCCAGTGACCCGAGTGACTGGAAACGGCCATGCTGATTCGATAGCCTAACCTCAACCACGTCCAGCTAGCTGGCCTATCGTCGGCACAAGCCCTTTGATCGTGAGACGCTCGCACTTAGTGGAACTAACGAGACCAACGCCATGATGAAGGCCAGCGCTGAAATCAAAGCAGTTAGACAAACCAGCGAGGCTCAAGGATTGCTGCGTTTCAATAAATAATCCAAGCCGCCAACGCGATACCACCGATACCCGTAGGGTTCCATAAGCACGCGGTGCAACCCGTTTTTATCCCCGTCGCTGTGGTCGCCCGAGAGCAGATTCACAAGCACATTCGGTTTACCCTCAGCGACTGCGAGATGAAACCGAATTGCGTGAGGCTCCGGCCCCAGGTTATGTACGCATACCACCGAGTTATCCCGCCACTCGTATCGCATCGCCAGTACGTTCGGGAACCGGGTCGCGATAAATGAGAAATCGCCCCATCCGATCTCCGGTACTTCCTTGCGCATGCGAATGATGCGTTCCATCCAGTTCATAAATGAATTCGGATCGCGCCTCTGGGCTGCGACGTTTACGTGTTCGAACCCGTATACTCCGTCGTCAATCACCGGCAGGATGAGCTTATCAGCCTTCGTGAAGCCGCCGTGCGGCTCGTTGGACCACTGCATAGGCGTACGTGCGCAGTTCCTTTCCGGCAGCTTCAGATTGTCGCCCATCCCAATCTCGTCGCCATAGCGAATTACAGGCGTCCCCGGCAGTGTCATCATCAGGCTGTACGCTAATTCCAACCGCCTGCGATCACCCTGCAACATCGGCGCCAGCCGCCGTCGAATCCCTCGGTCGTACAACTGCATGTTCTTCTCCGGGCCAAACGCCTCGAAGACACACTGGCGCTGCTTCGGCAACAGCCGCCCCAAATCGAGTTCGTCGTGATTGCGCAGAAACTGGCCCCACTGAGCGGTCGCCGGCCGGTTCTTCGTCGCCTTCATCGAACTGACCAAGGGCCGCGCGTCGCCACTCGCCATCGCGTAGAACAGATGTTGATTCACTTGAAAGTTAAACATCATCTGTATCCGTTCGCCCGCACTGCCGAAGTACTTCATGTCGGTGCCAGGCAGCACGTTCGCCTCGCCCAGAATGATGGCGTCTCCCTTTCGCCAATTCAAAAACTGGCTGAATGTTCGCAACATGTCGTACTGTTCCACCGGTTTGGTTATTTCAGCTCCCTTTTGAGAAATCACAAACGGAACCGCATCCATGCGAAATCCAGAAACTCCAACCTGGAGCCAAAACCCCATGACCTTTAGAATCTCCGCCTGCACCTCGGGGTTTGACGTATTCAAGTCCGGCTGAAACTTGTAGAACCGGTGAAAGTAGTATTCTCGCGCGACCTCGTCGTAGTCCCACGTCGACTTTTGGACCCCTGGAAACACAATGCCCGACGCAGCGTTCTTCGGCTTCTTTTTCGACCACACGTACCAGTCCCGATACTTGGACTTCGGATCGCGCCGCGCCTCCTGAAACCAGGGATGCTCATTCGAAGTGTGATTGACCACCAGGTCGACCAGCACGCGCATTCCCCGTTCTTCGCAGCCGTGCGTGAACTCCACGAAGTCGCCCATTGTCCCATACCGCGGGTCGACTCCGTAGTAATCGCTCACATCGTAGCCATCATCCTTCGACGGAGAAGGCTGGAATGGCAGCAACCAGATAGCCGTGACCCCCAGCCCTTGCAGGTAGTCCAGCCGCCGAATCAGTCCTTGAAAGTCGCCGATGCCGTCGCCATTTGCATCCATAAAGGTAGCAACCGACAGGCAGTAGATGACAGCGTTCTTGTACCAAAGATCATTGATCATTTCGAATCGCTTTTTTTGATAATAAATTCGCCGCAAAGGACAGTAATGGGATGCAAGAACTAACCTGGTGGCAGCGCGGAGTAATTTACGAGATATACCCGCGCTCCTTCCAAGACAGCAACGGAGACGGCATCGGCGATCTCGCGGGCATCCGCCAGCGCCTCGATTACCTTGTCGATCTCGGCGTCGCCGCTCTTTGGATCTCGCCTATCTACCCCTCACCGATGGCCGACTTCGGCTACGACATCGCCGACTACTGCGACATCGATCCCATCTTCGGAACCCTCGGCGAATTCGACGTCCTGCTCGAAGATGTCCATCGCCGCCGGCTCAAGATGATCCTCGACTTCGTGCCCAACCACACCTCCGACCGTCACCCATGGTTCCTCGAAAGCCGCTCCTCCCGCGACAATCCCAAGCGCGACTGGTACCTTTGGCGCGACCAGCCCAACAACTGGCTCAGCAACTTTGGCGGCTCCGCCTGGGAGCACGACCCCAGCACCGGCCAGTACTACTACCACGCCTTCTTGAAGCAACAACCCGACCTCAACTGGCGCAATCCGGCTGTGCGAACAGCCATGTTTGACGTCCTCCGCTTCTGGCTAGACCGCGGCGTCGACGGCTTTCGCGTCGACGTCATGTGGCTCATGATCAAAGACGACCAATTTCGCGACAATCCTGTCAACCCCAACTACAAGCCCGGAACCCCCTCCATCAACCGCGTGCTTCCTCTTTACAACGCAAACCGGCCCCAGGTCCATGAACTCGTAGCCGCCATGCGCACGCTCGTCGACAGCTATCCGGACCGCGTCCTCATCGGCGAAATCTATCTCCCCATCCAGCAACTCATGGCGTATTACGGAAAGGATCTTGCTGGCGTCAACCTCCCGTTCAACTTTCAACTGCTGCAGTGTGCCTGGAGTGCTGAAGCCATCGCGCAAACTCTTTCCGACTACTACGCCGCACTACCCGTCGGTGCGTGGCCGAACTGGGTCCTCGGCAATCACGACCAGCCACGCATTTCCTCGCGAGTCGGCGCTATGCAGGCCGCAGTCGCCGCCATGCTAATCCTCACGCTTCCCGGAACACTCACGCTTTACTATGGCGAGGAGATCGGAATGACCAATGTCCCCATCGCACCCGAAAGCGTTCAGGACCCCGCCGAAAAGAATGAGCCTGGTATCGGCGCAGGCCGCGACGCCGAACGCACCCCGATGCAGTGGGACGCAACCCCGCTTGCTGGGTTCACCACCGGCCAACCCTGGCTTCCGATCGCTTCGGATCACGCCAGCGCAAACGTTGCCGACCAGCACCGGGACCCCAACTCCATGCTCGCCCTATATCGCGACCTCATTCGCCTGCGCAGTGCCCACCCCACGCTGATTGACGGCAAAATGCAGTCCATCGCGGCCCACGACAACGTCCTCCGCTATCAGCGCGTTGACGCAAACGAAACGCTGCTCATCCTTCTCAACCTCAGCCACGAGCCAGTCCATGTCGATGTTAGCGGCATCGCTCTCAAGTCAACCCACGGCGACCGTGAAGGCGAACACATCGTCCATTCCACCGCGCTCCGCCCCGCCGAAGGCCTAATCCTCAAGACATAGTTGGAATCGCCGGATCCACTCAACTTAGCTTGATCGCGGTCGGTACGTCATCTCTCCACTCTCCTGAGTGCACACCGAGATAGGCGTCGCCGTCGAGTATGACGCGAGAGACCAGCTGCGTTCTGCAACTCGTAAGGGGCCGAGATCCCGCCGTCGATCAAAGCCAGAATAAAGAGGTCCAAGTCGGTCCAGGATGAATTCGTAATTGCAGCGCATCGAAATCGAGCCCCCCGCTCGCCCACGATTACGATCTAGCCGTCCAGCCCGCACCGCTCGGGCAGCCCCCGAAGCAGCGTCGCAACCACCTCTGGAAAGTATCGGTTCAGCGGCTTCGAGTCCCGGCTCTGAAATCAAAATCTCGTTGCCCGACCGGAGCCCCACAGCCATAAACCCACCCTATCTCGACGTCTTTCGTCTGCGACAGAGGGATCGACGAGCAGCCCACAGACAACATGACAGGACCATCCATACCAGGGTCGCCCCAATGATAACGAGAAGCGGATTTTCGTGCCGCAGCGCCTGCCAGACAACGAACGCAAACCCCATCAGACCGATCGCGCCAAGAGAGGCGCCCGATGCATCTATGCTGGCGGCAATGCGACCCCTCGCGGTCCCGTCATAGCCGATCTTGGCTTTTTGGTCTTTCTCGTGACTTTCGATTAGGCTGGCGCCTGCCGGAAAGATGGCAGGAAAGGCGAGGAATAGCCCTCCAATCGCAGGCCCGCAGCGTTTGGCGATTAAGCCTGCGGCTACTGTACAGAGTCCGCCCCAGAGAAATCGAACAACATACTGGCTTGCTTTAGCCTCTTTCAGCGCCGTGACATTGAATCCGATCATTGCCATGGACTCCGAGCGATCAGCCACGCACAACTTAGGCACACCCCAAACCAAATCGGCATCAAGGCAACCGTGGCCACAATAGTGGACGGCCTATATCGCCTGAGCAACCAACCAACGGTGGCCGCATAGAAGCAGAAAGCCAGACCGCCGAGAATCATTGACCGAGCCTCAAGCGAGGCAAATTCTTTACCATTGTGGTGGACGGTCAGTCCGAGAGTTGCCAGTGCAATTGATGGTGCGGCCCCGAGAAGACCCGCAAAGCTCTTAGGGCGAAGTATCTCTCCGAGCATCGAGAAAATGCTGACAACTACGCCGCCGATCAGGAATCGCGTCAAGACCTCGACCATCGATCACTCGCAACCTTTCACTAAAATGACTTCTGGGCTTCCTTGATGAGACGCAGCGCGGTGTCAGCCCCCTTGCAACCGAGCAGCCGGTATTTCTTCCCCTCAAGATTGTGATAATTGACGAAAAAGTCTTGCAATTCGACGAGCCACTTTGGCGGCAAATCTTTGAGCCTTCGGACATTCGCATACTTGTGATTCGCCTCGGCAACCGCAACCAGTCTGTCATTTCTTACCTTTTTCTTGCCATCGAGTTGCTCTCCTTCGATCACGCCAATGAGATGTGCACGAACGGCGATGCCCGGGAACGCCGGCTCATCCATCAGCAGGAGGACATCGATCGGATCACCGTCCGGTGCGAGCGTTCTGGGAAGGAAACCGAAGTCATAAGGAAATACCATCCCGGCGGGGAGAGCCGCTTTTAGCGCGAATATTGCCTGATCGGGATCAAAAGCAAACTTGTTTTTGCTGCCAGCTGGCGTCTCTATGACCACTTGGATTAGGCCATCCTTCTTATCGATGGGCTTCAGTTTCGTAGGGTCAGCGAGCGATTTCAAGGCCATTTACCTCAACTCCATAACGGTTGACCCAGGCGGGAGATACTCCACCCGATTTGAGATGCACGGCCTTGTTTCGGGTTGGCCCGGATCCGCGGAATCGGGTTACGGCACCCCTTGCCCGCCAACAACAGATGTCAAGTCTCGGCGGTAGTTCGACCCCCGTACCTGTGGCGACATGAGACGCGAATACCTCGTAAGTAGCAGGTCGTCTAAGCGGATTGCTGATGCAATGGCGACGAACCGCCGCGACTCATCATCATGCAATTTCCCAAGTAATCGCATCCGTTCGTCACTCTCTTGGGTCTGCGGTCGTCGTAGCATCCACCAGACCTGCTGCCGATGAGACTTCGCCCGCACGCTGTACTACTTGCAGGATTGGAGCTTTGGGCCATCGCTGGTGAACGCTGGCAATAATCGACGGTCGAGCAATAACGGGAAGTTCCAATTTCAGCACCAACTGGTTCGTGTCTTCATACACATCCACCGGCTCCTGGTCACTCTCAGGGGTCGAAATCGCTGAAGATGGAATTCAACCGGTTCTGTAGCACGGCAACATCCGCCAGCGGCGAGCGGAACGGAACAAATCGAATCAATGTAGGCATCTCCAATTTCTCCTCACAGTTGAAATCAGAATGGGGTAGGACTGCTTCGATACTCCGACTTCAAGTCGGCCGTGACATCAGAATCGATTGTGCTTACCAAGGAGGAACCGCATCAGATGGTTTGGCGGCCCCGCCGCAAGCATTTCTCAGAGGTAGTGTTCCGATGACTCCTGTTTCCTTAGTCTTTGGCTTGATATTTGGGCTTTTGTCTCTTCTCTTGCCTGTAGTCGGAATAGTGCTTATCTACAAGGCGATGCATCCTCCGGTGCGTCGTGTGCAGACGGTTCGGGTGGACGGGAAAGATAGGCCTCCCACACGTGAGCTTCCGGCGAGGACCCGGATCCTGGACTGGCGGGAGCGATGGCGGGAACCTGCCGTCTGGGTGCCGATGGCGGTGGGCTCATTACTGCTGTTGCTTCCCTTCTGGGGACGCAGTCTGGTGCAGGCCCGGTATCCGGCTGGCGGAGAAGAGCCGGTTCCGATGCACGGCGAGATTCACGATCTGAAGCGAAGCGATGGAACCACGATCCATGCGGAGGTCTTTGGACCGGCCGGCGCTCCCACGCTGGTTCTGACGCATGGATGGAGTACCGACAATACGGAGTGGTTTTATGCGAAGCGTCAGCTTGCGGGACAGTTCCGGCTCATCGTCTGGGATCTGCCAGGGCTGGGGGAGACGATGTCCCCGGCGGATAAAGATTTCTCGCTGGAGAAAATGGCGGCCGATTTGCATACTGTTCTGATTTTGGCCGATGGCAAGCCGGTTGTGATTGTGGGACACAGTATCGGGGGCATGATCAACCTGACCTTCTGCAAGATGTATCCGCAAGACCTGAAGACGAGGGTCGCGGGGCTGGTTGAGCTTGATTCAAGCTATACCAATCCAGTGAAGACCACTAAGGACAGCGGGCTGAATTTGGCTCTGCAGAAGCCGGTGGCGGAGCCGCTGCTGCATATAATGATTCCGCTCTCAGGCCTTTTCCGAGCGATGAACTGGCTCAGCTACGAAGAAGGGATTCAGTCCTCGAGTAACGCACGAAGCGCCTTCGACGGCACGGAGTCCCGGGGCCAACTCGACTTAGTGTCCCGGTATGGGTTTGAGTCGTCGCCTGCCGTGGTGGCGCGGGGAACGTTGGCGATGTTTCACTGGGACATGACGCCCGAGTTGCACCAGATTACGGTTCCGGTGTTGATGATCGTCGGCAAAGATGATACGACTACGCTGCCCACGGCCAGCGAGACGATGGCAAGCACTATCCCACATGGCAAGCTGCAGGTCCTTCCGATTGGACGGCACTACTCGCTACTAGAGAGCAATGGGGCGGTCAATGCGGCAATTGCAGGCTTCGCGACCGGCGTTCTTCGCTAGACTAGATCGCCCGTCAAGTCGCACATCCCAGGTGGAATCGAAGCCTCAGCGTTCTGGCTCTCCCGCGTTCTGGGAAGTCGGATGGATTTATCTGCTCGAAGGGCGTGAGCAGCCTATTCTCATACAATCCGTCGCGGTTCGCTCGGTACCATCTAAGCGGGGACCGAATTTCTCTTCAACGCCTGCTAGGTCAAGATGATATTTCACCAACCAGCCACATGGGTGCGGTGAGCCATTTTTGAAGCTGCGGAAAATCGGCTCGCTCAAGCGGTCAGAATGCGATCGAAGTCTGCATATCAGTAGGGATTGCCGCAACATTATTACGACGTCTGGGGGAGGAGCTAGTGTCTTTCTAGTCCTCAATTTGTGCGCCGGTACTCGGCCAGGACTTCAAGGATGGTTCTAAAGAGAAGTTCCGGTCCACCCACTTTGCTAACGAAGCGATCAGTGACGATCGCATCTGCGGGAATTTCATTCATTCCGGAGATCAGTATTACCGGCAACCCGGGTCGAATTGCTTTCACTCGCTTTGCCAACTCAGTCCCGCTCATCGCCGGCATCATTTGATCTGTTAGAACGAGATCGATGGAATCCTGATCTAGCAACTTGAGCGCCTCCGCTCCCGAAGCTGCAGTCAAAACTTCGTAGCCCTGCTTCTGCAGCACTATCGCTCGCAGCGTTCTAGGAATCTCCTCATCGTCGACGCAGAGGATGGTAATGCTACCGGTGGCCATGCGAAACCTCACTAACCTCCAGTTCTTCAATCGTATCGGATCCGGATACGGACTCACTTCGAATCGCGGCATCAGGCAGTGTGACTCGAAAGCAGGTGGCAGTGTGGCCCATGTACGACGTGCTGCGAAATCGAATCGCCCCACCATACTTCTGGATGATGCCTTTGCTGATCCAAAGTCCCAAGCCCGTACCCTTAGTCGACTTAGTGGTGAAGAAAGGCTCGAAGAGATTGATCGCGTGCTCCGGACTAATTCCCGTGCCAGTATCACAGATAGAAATACAGACTTCCGGGCGTTGACGGTCTTGCCTCTCGCACTCGAAGACGTGCAGTCGCAGCTTGCCACCGTCAGGCATTGCCTGAACTGAATTCCCAATGAGGTTCAGGAATACTTGCTTGAGTTCTACGGGGAACCCCCAAATTGTCCCTCGGCTGCGGTATTGCTTCTCTACGGTTATGTTTCCCACCTCCATGCGTCGAGACTGCAGCTCAAGAATTTCGTCCAGCAGGGTAGACATGCAGACCTCGACAGGAGATTTTGATTCTCGATAGAAACCAAGAGTTTGGCGCGTAATGTGAGATACGCGAGTAAGTTCCTCTTCTCCAAGCTTGGCGTAATAACGGGCCTCTTCATCCAAAGAGGGGTGGTCGCGAAGCAAATAGAAAGTGTTGGTAATCGCTTCCAGAGGATTGTTGATCTCGTGCGCGATGATCCCAGCCACCCTTCCCATAGCGGCCAGGCGTTCCGCTTTGCGAAGGGCGTCTTCGGCTCTTATCTGAGATGTGATGTCGCGACTGATTTCCAGGATCGCGTTTCCTCCCGCTTTCAGTGCTTTTCGGCAAGCAACAGTCACTTCCTGGCCATCCCGAGTGAACTGGACGAGGTCTCCCTTCCACTGACCCGTGCGCGCAAGTGTCTCCTGGATCTGGCTGAATTCCGTTGGAAACACGGTTCTTAGAATCGCATGGATGTGTTTGCCCAGCACCTCTTCGCGTTTCCATCCATATAGAGCCTCTGCACCTGAATTCCAATACAGAACAGAGCCATTCATGTCCCGCACATAGATCGCTTCAGTCGCTAACTCGAGTAGGTCCGCTCGCTCTCGGAGTTGGTCTTCGCTTTCACGCAACTGTTCGGTACGCTCGGCGACACGCTCTTCAAGCTCTTGGTTCAGACGTTCAAGTTGGCGATTCTTGCGATGCAATTCAGAAAACAGGCTTACCTTGGCACGCAGGAGTTCAGGCACAACGGGAACGGAGATATAGTCGACCGCTCCTCTTTGATATCCCTTAATGCGGTCAAAATCAGACAGGTGTACGGCAGAGATGAAGATGATCGCGGTCTTTTGAAACCTTGGATGTTGGCGCATCATGTCGGCCAACTCAAAGCCGTCAATTTCGGGCATGCTCACATCCATTAGGACTACTGCTATGTCATGGCGTAGAAGTTTCTCGAGCGCCTCCCTGGCGGACCTGGCCTGAATCAAGTTCTCGTCAAGTTCCTTCAATATAGCTTCGTAGGTCAGCAGCTTTCCTGGCTGATCGTCCACCATGAGTATGTTCGCTCGGTCGCGGTCGTTCATATCTCTCACTTTCCCGGAAGATTGAAAATGTGGCTTCTACCGATGGAGCCACATACGGCATGCAGACAGAAGCTGCTCTGTGTTTACGGGTTTTGCCAAATATTCAGAGGCACCCGCTTCGAGACATTTTTCGCGATCTCCCTTCATCGCCTTTGCGGTCAACGCAATGATGGGCAGACGGCGAAACTGCGGATTCTGACGAATGACCTGCATCGTCTCGTATCCGTCCATCTCCGGCATCATAATGTCCATCAGCACGATGGCAAGGTCACTCGTCGATTCCACTGTCTTAATCGCCTCGCGTCCGGTTCCAGCCGTCAGCACACTCATGCCGCGGCGTTCGAGCACGCTACTTAGCGCGAAAATGTTGCGCACGTCATCATCGACGATCAGCACCTTACTGCCGACGAGCGCCTCATCGGAACGGTGTAGACGATCCAGCATCTTGCGCTTCTCTTCGGGAAGATCGCCTACGACCCGATGCAGGAAGAGTGCAGTCTCATCCAACAGCCGCTCGGGCGACTCGACATCCTTCACAATCACACTGCGGGCCAGCATGTGCAGCCGCGCATCTTCCTCCGGCGATAGGTCCTTCCCGGTAAAGACGACAACGGGCAACTCATTCCCAGCTTTGGTCTGGCCAAGTTGCTCCAGCAGTTGAAAGCCGGTCATATCCGGGAGGCGGAGATCGAGGACAACGCAATCAAACTGCTCTTCGCTCAGTACGTTTAGCGCCTCCTTACCGGTGGCAACGACCGTTAAATCAATGTCGTTATGTCCCAAAAGCGCTTCGATACTCATCTGTTGCGCTGGTTCATCTTCCACAACCAGGAGCCGCTTCCGCCTCGGTGCCGAGTACTCCCGTATACGAGCAATGGCGGCACTTAGGCCTTCGGTTGTCGTCGGCTTCGTCACAAAAGCGAACGCCCCATGAGAGAGCCCGTGATGCCAATCCTCATCCATTGTTAACATCTGGACAGGAATGTGACGCGTCGCAGGGTCCTGCTTGAGGTGGTTCAGCACGGTCCATCCCAACATGTCGGGGAGCGAGACGTCGAGCGAGACCGCGGTCGGATGGAACTCCCGCGCCAAGGCAAGCGCCTCGGCGCCCCGCAACGCCACCAGAAATTTGAACCCATGGTCTCTCGATAGGTCACAAAGTATTCGCGCATAGTGGATATCATCTTCCACTATAAGCAGGACGGCATCGCCGGGCCGAATGTCATCGCGGTCGTCCTCCAGCGCCTCGATCGGATCTTCCATCGCGGCAATAGAAGAGGGTGGAAGTTCGAGGCGCGGCCCGTGGTAGGGGAGGGCAGTCGGGCTGACATTCTGAGTAGAAGGCCCAACATACGTCTGCGGCAGATACAGCGTAAACGTGCTCCCCTTGGTCGGAGTGCTTCTGAGTTGGATTTCGCCGCCAAGCAGGCTGGCTAGTTCGCGACTGATCGCAAGACCCAACCCCGTTCCCCCGTATTTGCGACTGGTCCCGGCGTCCGCCTGCTGGAAGGCCTCGAAAATGATTCTCTGCTTGTCCGCGGGGATACCGATGCCGGTGTCGGTGACTTCAAACGCAACTACTGAGGCTGCCCCGCTGAGGATTTGGTGGGTCGGCGTCCATCCATTGTTTACCGCCGAAACGGAAAGCCGCACGCCTCCCTGTTCAGTAAACTTGAAGGCGTTCGACAAAAGATTCTTGAGCACCTGTTGCAGCCGTTTGGAATCTGTTACCAGACTGCGGTTCAGTCGAGGATCTGTATCGATCTCGAACGCAAGCCGTCGGTTCTCGGCTTCGTGCCTGAATGGACGAGCCACCATTTCAATCAGGCTGCCGAAGAATACCTCTTCTGCTTCCACCGAGACTGTGCCCGACTCGATCTTGGAGAGGTCCAGAATATCGCTTATGAGATTGAGCAGATCGGTGCCAGCGCCGTGAATGGTGCGCGCAAACTCCACTTGTTTCGGCGTGAGGTTGGTATCGGGATTGTCAGCGAGTTGCTGCCCAAGAACCAGAATGCTGTTGAGCGGGGTCCGCAGTTCGTGCGACATATTCGCCAGAAATTCCGACTTGTATTTGGAAGTGAGGGCCAGTTCTTTTGCTTTCTCTTCCAGCGCACCGCGAGCCTGTTCAATCTCTTGGTTCTTACGTTCCACTTCGGCATTCTGTTCGGCGAGCTGCTTCGCCTTCTGGGCAAGCTGTTCGTTGGTCTGCTGTAGCTCCTTCTGCTGGGTCTGCAACTCCACCGCAAGTTGCTGCGACTGCTTCAACAGGCCCTCGGTCTGCATCGTAGCCTCAATGCTGTTTAGCACGATGCCGATGCTCGCCGTTAACTGTTCGAGGAAGGCGAGGTGCGACGTCGTGAAGGTGTTCAGGCTGGCAAGCTCAATCACGGCCTTGACGCGATCTTCGAAGAGAACGGGCAAAACGATGACATTGCGCGGAACTGCTTCAAATAAGCCGGAACGAATTGGCACTGTAGTTTTTGGCAGATCGGAGATTAACATGCGACGCTTTTCCGTTGCGCACTGTCCGACGAGGCCTTCGCCCTGTCTCACGGTCTCCTGGTGTCCTTCCATCGAATCCGCAAAGGACGAGAGGAGCCGCAAGGTTCCCTGGTCGTCCGACTCCATCTGATACAGAACGCCTTGCTGCGCGTTCACCAGCGGAGCCAGCTCCGACAACAACATGCGTCCCACCGTAGTCAGTTCACGCTGGCCCTGCAGCATACCGGTAAAGCGCGCCAAGTTAGTCTTTAGCCAATCCTGTTCTGTGTTGCGGTCGGTGGTGAGCCGCAAATTATCGATCATGGTATTGATGTTGTCTTTCAATTCCGCAACTTCGCCGCTCGCGTCCACCTGAATCGACCGCGTCAGATCTCCCTTAGTGACGGCGGTTGCCACTTCGGCGATAGCGCGCACCTGGTTGGTCAGGTTGTCTGCGAGCAGATTTACATTGCCGGTGAGGTCTTTCCACGTGCCCGCTGCACCGGGCACATTGGCCTGTCCGCCCAACCTGCCTTCAACCCCAACCTCGCGCGCGACCGTCGTCACCTGGTCGGCAAACGTGGCCAGCGTGTTGGTCATGTTGTTGATGGTTTCCGCGAGGGCCGCAACCTCGCCCTTCGCATTTACGGTCAACTTCTGTGTCAGCTCTCCATTCGCGACTGCGGTTACCACTTTGACGATGCCGCGCACCTGCTCCGTCAGATTCACGGCCATCACATTGACATTGTCGGTAAGATCCTTCCACGTCCCGGCGACGTCGGGCACCTGCGCCTGGCCTCCCAATTTGCCTTCGGTACCAACTTCGCGGGCCACACGCGTGACTTCAGCGGCAAACGCATTCAGTTGGTCGACCATCGTGTTGATGGTGTTCTTCAGCTCCAGAATTTCGCCCTTCACGTCGACCGTGATCTTGCGTGACAAGTCTCCGCGAGCGACGGCCGTTGTGACCTCCGCGATGTTACGTACTTGTCCGGTTAGATTTCCCGCCATCGAGTTGACGGAGTCGGTAAGGTCCTTCCACGTGCCCGCGACGCCCGGCACGTTGGCCTGCCCGCCGAGTCTGCCTTCAGTTCCTACTTCGCGCGCTACACGAGTTACTTCGCCGGCGAACGCGTTCAGTTGGTCCACCATGGTGTTGATAGTGTCCTTGAGCAGCAGAATTTCACCACTCACGTTTACCGTGATCTTCTTCGAAAGGTCGCCACTTGCAATCGCAGTAGCTACCTCCGCGATGTTCCTTACCTGCGCCGTCAGATTGCCCGCCATGAAGTTGACGTTGTCGGTGAGGTCCTTCCAAGTGCCGGCAACACCAGGCACCTGTGCCTGTCCGCCGAGTTTTCCGTCGGTGCCCACTTCGCGCGCCACACGGGTCACTTCGCCTGCGAACGATCGAAGCTGATCCACCATCGTGTTGATGGCTTCTTTCAGTTGCAAAATCTCGCCGCGAACGTCGACCGTGATCTTCTTCGACAAGTCGCCGTTGGCGACCGCGATGGTGACTTCGGCGATGTTGCGGACCTGGCCGGTCAGGTTGTTGGCCATCGAGTTGACGCTCTCGGTCAAGTCCTTCCAGACGCCGGTCACTTCAGGCACCTGGGCCTGGCCGCCGAGCTTTCCGTCGGTACCCACCTCACGCGCCACACGCGTCACTTCACCCGCAAACGACCGAAGCTGATCCACCATCGTGTTGATGGTGTCCTTCAGCTCCAGAATCTCTCCGCGCACGTCCACCGTAATTTTGCGCGACAAGTC
>JALYIG010000009.1 GCA_030775885.1 Acidobacteriota bacterium
CTGCTGGGCGGAGCGAAGCGGATTTCGAACTCGCGCGATCGCGGCATTCAGGCTCGTAAACGGACTTAGGAAGAGTAAAAGGAATCTATTCGTGATTGAAGAAACGCAGCCCGAAGCGGCCGGAGGCAAGATGTGGTCCGGCCGCTTCCGAGAGCCGCTGAACTCCGCGTTCGAGAGCTGGCAAGCCTCCTTCCGCTTCGATGTGCGCCTCCTCAACAACGAAGTTGTTGCCTCGAAGGCGCACGCTAAGACAATTGCGGCCTCAGGTATCCTCACGCCTGATGAACTCGTCACAATGCTCGAAGGACTCGACCGCGTGCCGTACGCTGCGGTCGAAGAGGCCCGTACGCTTGTCGACTTGAATGGGCTTGGCGAGGCGTATCAGGCGCCCCGGCCCAACACTGGCTTGGTCATGTCGTCGATGCCCTTTATTTCCATGCTCAACCCGCATGCGGAAGACATTCATCATTTCGTGGAGCTTCAACTTACCAAGCTGATCGGCGACCTTGCTCTGAAGTTACACACAGGCCGAAGCCGCAACGAGCAGATCGCTACGGATATGCGTCTATTCGTGCGTGACTCGATCGACCATACAGTTGAAGGCTTGCGCGAGTGGATACTGGCTCTGACAGAGGTCGCGACCAGTGCGGGCGAAGCAGTTATTCCGTCTTACACCCATCTGCAGCGCGCGGAGCCTGTGCTGGTTGCGCACTGGCTGCTCGCATACGTCAGCATGATCGAACGCGACATCTCGCGGCTCCTGGATGCGCGCAAGCGGATGAATCTTTGCCCGCTGGGCTCTGGTGCGGTTGCGGGTGCGACACTAGCGCTTGACCGTACGATTGCGGCGAAAGAACTGGGCTTCGATGGGCCGACGCCAAACAGCATGGACGCAACCAGTGACCGCGACTTCATGCTTGAGTTCACGCAATGTCTCGCGACGCTCGGCATTCACATCTCGCGGTTCGCAGAGGAACTGACGCTCTACTCGACCGCGGAGTTTGGGTTTCTCGATCTGCCCGAGGCGTTCTCAACCGGATCAAGCGCGATGCCGCAGAAAAAGAATCCTGACCTGACCGAACTGATTCGGGGCAAGTCGGCGCGGCTCATTGGTGCCTCTATTTCACTTTCGGTACTGATGAAGGGGCTTCCTCTGGCCTACAACAAAGACCTTCAGGAAGGTCAGGAGCCGGTGTTCGACGCGGCGGATACGATTGCTGGAATTCTAAGCGTACTGCCGGCGTTTACCCGATCGCTGAAATTCAACTTTGGCCGAATGAAGACAGCCGCGACGACCGGCTATCTTAACGCGATGGCTGCGGCAACTTACCTGTCGAACAAGGGAGTTCCTTTTCGCAAAGCCCACGAGATCATTGGCAACGCCGTACGACTGGGGCTGGAGAGTGGTCGTGAACTGAACGATCTGAAGTTGGAAGAGCTGCAGCGTCTTTCGGAAGCATTTGCCGCGGACTTTTTCAATGCGATCACCCTGGAAGCGACGATGGATTGTCATGATGTCGTCGGTGGTACCGCTCGTGCGCGTGTGGCTTCCGCGCTGGCTGCGGCGAAGAAGAATTTAGAGGAGAATAAGTAGATGAGCAGTACCTCGTCTCTGATGGCAGCCAGCGAATCCACGGCGTCTACGCGTTCGCGCGTGGGCGGCGCTGTGGTGCGCCAAGCGAAGCTGCAGGATGCGGTCAACATCTTCGAAGTGGTTAACTCTCTTTCTGGCGATGGAACTCTGCTGCGCCGCAGCTACGCCGAGATATGCGAGAACGTCCGCGACTTTTTTGTCGCGGAGTCGGAGGCTGGGATTTTCCTGGGATGCGGCGCGCTCCATCTGTATGGTCCGCATCTGGCAGAGGTTCGGTCGATTGTGGTGAAGCCGGAAGCAAAGGGGCAGGGAGCTGGCGGGCGTTTGCTGGTTGCGCTGCTGGAAGAGGCTGACCTCCAGGGCGTGGTGTCGGTATGTCTCTTCACTCGGATTCCCGATTTCTTTTTCCACTTTGGCTTCCGCATCGCGGATCGGACGACGCTGCCGGACAAGATATATAAGGACTGCCAGGCCTGCCCACGGCTGTATGCCTGCGACGAAGTTGCGATGGTGCGAGGTCCTCTGCCGCGAATTGCGGTGCTGGGGCCGACCAAGATTGCGCAACCGGAACTGGTAAAGCTGCAGGTCGGCCATATTGCGCATCCCGCCGAGGGGCTGGCCAGTGAAAACTCAGATACGTCTGCGTCAAGCCCTGCGAAATCAACCACGAAAGAGTGATTTCACGGATCGAGGCAACTCGCGTTGCCCTGTAAAGGCCAGGCTAGCCCAGCCCTCGACAAAGGATTTACGTCGGCCATCCAACGGGAGTGTATTCTTGGGTTGCACCCCCGCAGGAGGGCCCGTTGGATCGTCAGAATCGATCGCTCTCGTTCCAGTCATGTGTCGCAACCGTGGTTGCCGCCGCGGCGTTGGCTGCTATTCCTCTGGCCATGCCGATGCGCGGACAGTCTGGCTCACCTGCGCCTTCCTCGACCATTCAGGCAAGCCCCTCCGGTGCTCCAGTGGGTCAACAGGACACGACTCAGGTCACCACAATCCGCACCTTCAGCAACCTGGTTGTGATCGACGTTGTGGTCACTGATTCGCAGGGCAATCCGGTGCGCGGTCTCAAGCAGTCCGATTTCACACTGAGCGAGAACAACAACCTGCAGACGGTCCGTCACTTTGAGGAACATACGGCGCTTCCGATTTCGAACATCAAGATTGCAACGCCCCCGCCGCTACCCAAGGGCTTGTTTACGAATAAGTCGGCAGCGCCGGTGAATGGCCCCGTCAACGTTCTGCTGCTTGATTACCTGAACACCCCGGTGACGGCGCAGCCTTACGCACGCAAGCAGTTGATGGAGTTTCTCAACAAGGCTCCGGCGGGAACGCGCATCGGGATCTTTGCGCTGACCAATCATCTAGTCATGCTGCAGGGTTTCACCTCCGATATAGCTGTACTGAAGGACGCGCTGACTCAGAAAAAAGGCGCGCCACAGACCTCGGACATCCTCTCCGATACCGGCAGTGTCGGCAACACGGTTCTGAGCGACGCGATGGCGAACGATACGCCCGCGGTGGACGGGATGGTCACCCAGCAAATGGTGGACGACGTCAATCGCTTCCAGACGCTGGACGCTTCGTTCCAGCAGGACATGATTGCCAGGATCACGCTGGATGCTTTCGATACGCTGGCGCGCTACCTGGTTGGAATTCCCGGGCGCAAGAACGTGATCTGGTTTTCCGGCGGCTTTCCGCTGAACGTTGAGCCCGATGTGAACGAGGCGGACCCGAACGATTCCGTGGTGCGCAACGACGACGCGATTCGCAAGACGGACAATCTGCTGACGCGCGCGCAGGTTGCGGTTTATCCAGTGGACGCTCGCGGCGTATTCAGCTCCGATTCCACGCTCGACGTCTCCAACAATATGGCCGCAATCACCGATGCATCCGGCGCAGCCGTTTCTCAACAATTGACCGCCAACCTGAACGCCACCGCTCAGCAGCACGAGACGATGGAAGCGATGGCCGAGGACACTGGCGGACATGCCTTTTACAACACGAACGATCTGACCACTGCGGTGACGAAGGCGGTCGAAAACGGCTCGAACTACTACACGCTGACGTATTCGCCGACTAATACTCAATGGGACGCACGCTTTCGTTCTGTGAAGGTGAAGATCGATCAGCCCAACGTGAAGCTTGCCTACCGGAACGGCTATTACGCGATCGATCCGAACGACCGGAGCAAGCAAGTTGCGGGCGGCGCGGCGACGGCGCTGGTGCAGCCGACCACGATGGCGACTGCGATGCTGCACGGCGGTCCGGATCCGGCGGAGATTCTTTTCAAGGTCCGCATTCGTCCCGCAAACATGCCTCCGCAGGACACTCCATTGGCCAGCAACCGGACGAATCCTGACCCGAAAGTGAAAGTCTCAGGACCGTACAAGGCTTATGGCGTTGACCTGGTGCCGGACGCGAAGGCGATGAGCTGTCACATCGAACCGAGCGGCAACCGGCATTGCGCCATCGAGGTGTGGACGTTCGTGTACAACAGCCAGGGAGAGAGACTGATCTCAGCAAGCAACCGGCTGTACAAATACATGACTGCCGCTGACTACGCGAAGTTGTTAAGCGGCGGAATGGCGTTCCACCAGGAGATAAGCGTGCCGCTGAAGGGGAACTACTTCGTGCGCACTGCGGTTCACGACATGATCTCGGATCGGGTTGGAGCGGTGGAAGTGCCGATTGCGGTGGTTGCGCATCTGGATCCGCTGCAGGCTGAAGTCGCTCCTGCGCCGGCGGCTCCGACGGATGGCAGCGCAGTTCCGGCGGCGACAATTCCGGCGGCAACGCAACCTGCGACTCCTGCTCCGCCGCAGTGATGCGGCGGGCTGTGCATCGCTGCGGCGGGAAATGATTTAATCTGGATGCAGCGTGTCGACCACCCTTATTGAAGTCTTTGAGCTGGAGTATCGCGAGCTTCGGCCGCGTGCGGATATTCCTCCGCTCGATATACGTTTCCGGCGATTCACGTCGCTGAACACGACGATCCGGCTGCGCGAGGGACGGCTGCACGTGCGACTGTCCGATTTGTTGGAGCATGCGCCGGAGACGGTACACCAGGCGATTGCTCACATCCTGCTGGCGAAGCTCTATCGGAAGCCGATCGCGCGCGTTCATGCGGACCGATACCGGCGCTATGTGTCGTCGGAGCCGGTTGCGCGGCAGGCTGAGCTGATTCGCCAGACTCGCGGAAGGAAGCGGGTGATCTCGGCGAAGGGGCATCATTATGATCTCGACGAGGTGTTCGAATGCCTGAACACGCGGTTCTTTTTTGGACTGCTGGGGCGGCCAACGCTGACGTGGAGCGCGCATCATGCTCGAAGGATGCTGGGGCACTACGACGCGGCGCACAACACAATAATGGTGAGCCGGGTGTTCGACCGGGCAGATACGCCGCGCTGCGCGGTGGAGTACCTGATGTACCACGAGATGCTGCATCTGAAGCATCCGGTGCGGGTGAAGGCTGGGCGGCGATGCGTCCACTCGAAGGCGTTCCAGGCGGAGGAGCGGCAGTTTCCGGAACTGGATGCGGCGAAGGCCTATTTGAAGCGGCTCTAAACACGTCCCCCCTCCCCCCCTAATTTGGGCAAAATCCTGAAAAGCAATCGGTTAGATCCGAATCGCAGACTGCTGCAATGGACCGGGTGCTGATGGTAATTCCCACTGGTGTTCACCCTGAGCGGAAGCTGGCTCCAAGTCCGGTCCGAAAGCTTGCGAGGCACGGCAAGTTGCGGGACACGACGCTGGGCGCAGTTCGACTCTTGCTCTATTGTAGGGAGTCGCGGCGGCCGGGGATGTGATCTGGGACACACCTGAATGGTGCCTGATTGGCCCCGTAGAAAATAGGTCCACGCTCGATGAGTGCATTGGCGATGACCCATCCTTGAGAAGGGACGAAAGAGCTGTCCGAATTCTTTGTTGCGGTGCGCTGAACCCTTTTCAAGTGCGGGGGAATATTAGATGATAGTCCGTTGGGCAAAACCCGCATCCGCGCGCCTTTCGGCGAGTCTGACCGCCACATTTTCCTGTCCAATGGAGTCCCATGAGGATCACCCGCCTCACATTCGCTCTGCTCTTCATTGCCGGTGCTTCGATCCTTCTTGCGCAAACGCCAACCGCCACACAGTCTGCAGCGCCCTCGGTTTTGAACGAGCCGCTTATCGTCGATGTGCACTCCGCACCCTTTCGCAGGTCGATCGTCTTCCACACGAATATCAGCCCACAGCGGTTCGACATGCGCGGCGCGACAGTCTTCGAAATGATCGAGTTTGCCTACAACCTGGGGGAACAAGATGACGACCGGGAGAACCTGGCCATCGTCGGCGGGCCCACCTGGATCGACTGGGACCGCTTCGATGTCACCGCGATGATTCCCTCTCTCAAGGCTCCAGTCTTCAATGCAGGCCCAGCGAATCGAGAAAATCCGAATGACCTCTTCCGCCCCATCCTCAAGCGCGTGCTCGCTGAGCGATTTCACCTCGGTTACCATATTGAGGACCGCCCACTGCCCGGCTTTATCGTTACTGTCGCCAAAGAAGGCGCGAAACTCGCCGAAGCAAAAGCCCTAGATGCCGAAGGCAACTGCGAGGGTGCGCAGGACAAGGCGAATCCAGTCCAATACACTCTCACCTGCACCTCCGAGACGTTGGCGCAGTTCATCGCAGCCCGCGACCAGGACTTCCCGCACACCATCATTGATCGCACCGGCCTTAGGAAAAAATACGATTTCACCCTGAAGCTCACCCTCGGGCCAGACGTACACACCCGGGACGACCGCGCTCGCGTCTTCACCGAGGCCTTCGCCAAACAGCTTGGCCTTGTGGTGACGCGCGGAGGCGTACCCCAACCTGCCTTCGTCGTGGACAAGGTAGACCGCACGCCGACCCCGAATTCCGCGGAGGTCGAAAAGCTGGTTCCGGCCCTTCCCGACCTGGAGTTTGAGGTCGCCAGCATTCGGCTTGCCGCCGACACCGACCGGCAAGACCAGATTCGCCCCAGCGGCTCCCAGATAACCTTCTCGGGATTTAACCTGCAGGGTCTTCTAACGCGGGCCTGGCAGTTGTCCACCGGGGCCATGCTGGGCAATGCGCTTCGGTTGCTTCCCAGTACGCGATTCACCATCCTCGTGAAACTGCCGCCAGATATCGATGGCCGTGCCGTCTCTCAGGACCCGGATCAGATCGCAAATATGTTGCAGAAACTTCTCATCGATCGCTTCCAGATCAAATATCACTGGGGCGAGTGGATCCAGCCGGACGCGTATGTACTGTTCGCAGGCACTCCCAAGATGAAGAAAGCCGACCCCAACTCACGCAGCTTCTGCAAATACGGGCCTGCGGAGGGCGAGAAGCCCGCGCGCTACGCCGGCTCCCCATACGACGCCGAGTTTCACTGCCAGAATGTCAGCATGGCGCAGTTCGCCGATATACTGCCGGCCATGGCGGGGTCTGAAGTCACGAATCGGGTTCCCGACAAGACCGGTCTTACCGGCTCCTACGACTTCACAGTCTTTTTCACCTCGGGCCACACCCTTCGACTCGCTACTGCCGCTGCTGCCCAGGAGGCCAAGCAGGCAGGCGATGCTACACCCGCCCCAGTCGAGGGCCTCAGCGTGGAGGACGGCTTTCGGAAGGAGCTTGGCCTAAGGCTGGAGAAGCAGCCTCTGGTCCTGCCTGCCCTGTTGCTCGACCATTTTGACCAGACGCCGACCGCGAATTGATCGCCCTCATCGTATTGCTGACTCCCACGCCTCTCTATCAACGCCGTCGCCTCGTTTCGCAATCCCCGGCAACGTCACCGGCAGCTTGCCATGGATCAAAATCTCTCCGAAGAGTGCCTTAACCGCAGAAATCTCAGAGGGTGGCAGACTTTAGCGCAATCAAAGCGAGTCCGCACACCTTGGTCCCACGAGTTTGAGCGTTTCGGCGCTTCCATGCTTCTCGCGCATGTAGCCATGGCAGGACTATAAACGGCATCCCGGAAAACTGTCCCAATTCTCAAATGGCGAGCTCAGGCGCTCACTGAACCGGGATGGCCTAACGGTGGTCGGTGGCACGCGGTGGCAGGCAGTGGAGCCAGCATGGTTGGTCTGATATGCGGAACGCTCCAAGTCTGCTATCTTCATTGGAATCCGACGGGCGCCGACGTAGAAGTATGCCGCGCCATCACTCTACGCGGAGTGTCCATGTGATAGCTGCTTGACTGATCGCCAATACCAACCCTGTGGGTAACGATATGGCAGCGCCTGACGATCCCAAATCCGCAACACCACATGAAGACGCGAAGCCCGCCAATCCACCGGTTGCTGCCTCCGACTTCATCTCAGACCTGGTTGAGAGTTCGGATCGGCAGCGTGATGCCGAAAAACAGAAGACCGACAAAGTCTCCAAAGATCGGAGCACGTTCGCGGCGGCGGCGGCCCTCACGGAGCCAGCGAAGCTTCGTACCATCGCCTGCATGGTGACGCATGGAATGGGCCAACAGGTTCCTTTTGAGACTGCCGCCACGATCGGCGAGGCTTTCGTCCGCGGCCGAAAACCTGACACCGTGCAGGCGAATCGCGTGCGACTGACGGAGGATGCCGACCTGCTGTCGCGGCTCGAACTGGTGTACGCCGCAGACGCGGAGAACCCGGAAACTCATGTCCACATTTATGAGGGTTACTGGGCGCCGCTTACAGAAGGGAAGATTTCTTATGCGCAGGCGCTGGGTTTTCTGTTCAGCGGGGCAGTCGCGGGATCGCGCAGTGCGATCACCAGCAAGAAGTTCGACCGCTGGATATTCAATCGCATGTGCGTCTTCGGCATAAAAAAACATACCCTCACAATTTTGTTCACCGTGGTCCTGATTTTGTTGGTGGGGTTATTGCTGGCTGCGATCGGGGCCTCTGAAATCACGCACGTTTACAACTCGCTCAGACACCTGACCAATACTCCATTCACGCAGTTGCCGAAGGTCGTAATTGAGATGTTGATTGGCCACTGGATGCGCATCCTGCTTATGTTGGTCCTGGTCGGATTGGCATTCGGTTACCGTTACCTTCTCAATCTATTCATCATCGAATACCTTGGCGACGTCGCCATCTACGTGTCTTCGTATAAGGTGAGTGGCTTTCAGGAAATTCGCGACGCGATTCAGAAGACAGTGTTTAATGTTGGCAAGCAAATTTTTCAGGCGAAGAAGCCCGAGCACGATCCGGATGCCGGTAAGCCTGTCTACGATGGCGTCATCTTCGTGGGCCATTCCCTCGGATCGGTGATTACGTATGACCTGATCAACGCGCTGATCGTGTGGGACACCAAGGGCTGCGACGGAGAACACAATGTTGTCGGGCGTATTCATCGATTCATCACCTTTGGTTCGCCGCTCGACAAGACCGCTTTCCTGTTCCGCAACCAGACGAGCGAAGATCACCACTACCGCGAGGGATTGGCCGGCCTGATGCAGGCGCTGGTGCTCGACTACGCGCTGCGTCCGTTCCCGTGGGTAAATCTGTACTCAAAGAAGGACATCGTCAGCGGGAATCTTCAGTATTACGACACGCCTTCAATGGATGTGCGGCCGGTGGGATATAACCCCGTGCAAAACGCTATCGACCCAGCGGCCAGGACACCAATTCTGGCGCACACGCAATACTGGAATGGTATGGCGCTTTCCAGAGAACTGCTTGCCGGTCTTACGCCGCCCGACTGAGGAACCAGCCCGCGTGGCTGATGCGGCGGAGGCTCCAGAATTAACCGCTTGTCGAGGACGAGTCAAGGTCGGTGGTACACTCGGAAATCTGTGATTCCAAAGACTGACATCAGCCGCCGCAGTATCCTGCGAAACACCGCGATTGGCGCGGCAGCATTAGCGTCTGGTCTGGAAAAGGTCTTTGCTGCTCCCCGACCGGATCCGCCAAACATTGTCTTTATCCTTGCGGACGATCTCGGCTATGCGGATGTGGCGTGCTACGGTCGGCCGGACTTACACACGCCGAACATCGATGCCTTAGCTGCAAATGGCACTCGGTTCCTGCAGGCGTACGCTAACTCCGCTGTCTGCTCTGCGACGCGTACAGCGCTGATCACGGGGCGCTATCAGTATCGTCTTGCCATCGGACTGGAGGAGCCTCTTTCTACGCACCCTGCCGGCCTGCCTCCCGAGCGACCTACGCTCCCTTCTCTTCTCAAAAAGGCTGGCTATGGCACAACTCTGGTTGGCAAGTGGCACCTTGGCGAGTTGCCGAAGTATGGTCCGCTGCAGAGCGGCTATGATCACTTTTACGGATTCCGCGGCGGCGCCGTCGACTACTACACGCACTCGGACGATCTTTGGGATGGCGACGTCAAGATCGAACAAGCCGGATATATGACCGACCTGCTGGGTGGGCGTGCGGTCAATGCGATTCATGGCTATGCTGATTCCCGCCAGCCCTTTCTGCTCAGCCTCCACTTCAACGCGCCCCACTGGCCATGGGAGACACCGGGTGACGATTCCGAGTCAAAGCGCCTGGCGCAGGGACACCTCAACATTGTCGATTTCGATGGCGGTTCGCAAAAGACCTATCAACGCATGATCGAACAGCTCGACCTGCAGGTCGGGCGCGTAATGGAAGCGCTGCGCAGCCATGGTTTGGCGGAGAACACGATTGTCATCTTCACCAGTGACAATGGCGGCGAGCGCTTCGCTGACACCTGGCCCTTCACCGGCCGCAAGACGGAACTGCTCGAGGGCGGCCTGCGCATCCCGGCGATCGTTTCCTGGCCCGCGCGCATTCCGAAAGGCCGTACTACGGACCAGGTTGCCATCTCGATGGACTGGCTGCCGACACTGCTTGCAGCGGCGGGCACCGAGCCCGATGCAGCTTTCCCACCGGATGGCATCAACCTTCTACCCATGCTTAGCCAGGGTGCTCCCACAGCGCCTCGCAAACTGTTCTGGAGATATAAGGCCAACGCTCAACGCGCTGCACGCGACGGCGATTGGAAGTACCTTAAGATTCGCGAAAACACGTTCCTGTTCAACGTGGTCGATGATCCGATGGAACGGGCAAACCTCAAGACGCGGCACAAGGACATCTATGACCGCATGGTTGCCGAGTGGTTCGCGTGGAACGCAACCATGCTTCCCGAAATCGACGAGAGCTTCACCTTTAGCTTTTCGGGCGATCAACTTGCCGACCATATTGGTACCCCAAAGGCCACCGGGAAGGCAGACAATCCTCCGTCTGTTCCACCCCCGGATGAGCAATAGCCACACTCTAAACGCGTCCGAATGGCCTTTGTGGCACTCACCCACCCAAGCAGAGCTTGGATGGGGCACCCTGCTCAAAGGGTCTACCGCATCGGCGATTACCAGCCCATTTGGCTCATGCGGCGGAGAATGACGGCGCTGTAGGTGTTCATGCGCTCGGGACGGCGCTTGAGAGGAGCCGGCAGAATCGCGGCGAGGCGCGCCGACTGCTGGCGGCCGATGCTGCGGGCCGAAGTCCGGTCATAGGTTCGACACGCTGATTCCGCACCATAAATGCCAGGACCCCATTCGACGACGTTCAGGTAGAGCTCGAGAATGCGCTGCTTACCGAGGACGAGTTCGGCTACCGGAACCAGGGTGAACTCGGCGCCCTTGCGCAGGAAGGAGCCGCCGGTTCCGAAGAACAGGTTTTTGACCAGTTGCTGCGTAATTGTGGAACCTCCACGCATGCGCCCTCCTTCCATATCTTCGTGGGCTGCGAGGTCAATCGCATGCCAGTCGAAGCCATGGTGCTGGTAGAAGCGGGCGTCCTCCGCGGCGATGACGGCGTGCTGGAAATCAGGCGAGATCCGGCGGAGCGGAACAAATTGGTAGCGTTCCTGGTAAGGCTTTTGGTAAATCAGGGCCTGCAGGCGGCGCTCGACGTGCACGGCGGTGGTTGGCGGATCGATCCAACGGAAGGCCAGGAGGCTGAGCGCGGCGAGCGACCAGAGGAGCACTATTCCGAGGACAAGATATCGAACGATGATTCGAAAACGTCGGCTGCGGCGCGGAGTTTTAACCTGGGTTTCGGGGCTTGCAGTCACGCTTCAGTATAGGCTGCGGCCCACTTGCGGCTTAACAGCAGGATTAAGCTTGACAACCAATAACCGTTTAGTTATGGTTTCTGCATGCCGAGTGCTACCGACAATCTCTTCAAGGCTCTCGCCGATCCGACTCGCAGAGCGATCTTCGAGCGGTTGACGCGCCATGGCGAACAGACCGTACATGCCTTAACGGAGCGCGCGGGTGTTTCTCAACCGATGGTTTCGAAACATTTGTCGGCGCTAAAACGGGCGAAGCTGGTACGCCATCGGAAGCAGGGGCGCGAGACCCACTACAGTGTTCAGCCGCGAGCGCTCACGCCGCTGGTTGACTGGATGGGCCACTACGGCGCGTTCTGGCAGAGCAAGTTTGACCGGCTTGGAGAGGTTCTGGAAAGGATGGACAAATGACGATGCCTGTAGCATCCACCCGTTCAGTCATTGTGGAGAAGGAATTTCCTTATCCGCCAGAGAAGGTGTGGCGTGCGCTGACGGAAGGGCCTTTGATCGACCAGTGGCTGATGAAGAATGATTTTCAGCCGGTTGCGGGGCACCGTTTCAAGCTAAGCGCGGAGTGGGGCAGCGTTGACTGCGAGGTGTTGTCTGTCGAGCCGGAGAGGGCGCTGTCTTATACCTGGGGCGCTTATGGTCTGGAGAGCGTGGTGACATGGACGCTGACGCGGACGGATGCAGGTACGCTGGTGCGCATGGAGCATGCTGGCTTCCGGCAGGAGCAGGAGCAGGCGTACAAGGGAGCGGGGTACGGCTGGCAGAAATTCTTCGGTGATTTGGAGCGGGTGGTTGGCGGGCTCGAATAAGGGCGGCCGAAACGAAGGATCGGAGGGAAGATGAAGGCGACGCGCAGTTCGAATGGCGGGGATGCTTCGGCGAAGATAACCAAGCGGGTTGAGGAGCTGGAGGATTGGCGAGCAAAGACGCTCGCGCATATGCGCAAGCTGATCCACGAGGCCGATCCGGACATTGTTGAGGAACGTAAATGGGTAAAGCCGCCGAATCCAGCGGGAGTTCCCGTGTGGTCGCATGATGGCATTGTGTGCACGGGAGAGACCTACAAGCAGGTGGTAAAGCTTACGTTGGCCCGCGGGGCGTCCCTCGACGATCCGAAGAAACTGTTCAACTCCAGCCTGGAAGGACATGTGCGGCGTGCGATCGATCTGCGCGAAGGGGAGAAGATCGACGAGGCGGCGTTCAAGCAGTTGATTCGCTCGGCGGTGGCGGCGAATTTAGCGGTGGTTGCGGAACGGGCGGCGAAGAAGAAGTAAGCAGCGACTCTCTGCGGAGACATGAGAAAAAGCGATGATGACTCCTCTTTTGGCGTCTAATCAAGCTATGACCAATCCAGATGAATCGGATGACAAAACCCTCGCGTTGCTTGTGGCACTCGCTGACCTATCCGGTCAGTCGCACGGAGTTTCTCACATCGCTGCGGCATATGCCCGCGCGATCCAACAGGTAGAAGAGTACCGGAAAGAGAAAGCTCCACCGTTCAAGTATCAGGGGTTCTAGGGCGCGCGCTTCGCGACCGAAAAGTATTGGAAAGCAGCCCTCAGGCACTGAAGTGTTCGCTCAATCGAGTCCCTTATGGCACGGCTGAACAGCCTGCGGAAAAAGTCGATGTGGCTCGAGAGAGGTACCTCAGGGGCTAAAGCCCTGTTGATTCTTTGGCTCTTACGGCACGGATAAATCCGTGCCCTTAACGACACGGCGTTTTCCGCAGCCTCTGAAGACGTGCGCTAATGTGGAACTGACTAGCCGTATATAGCCCACCCTTCGCAAGTACGCGAAGAATGGGGCACCCGACGAGAATGGGCACCCGAGAGAATAGGCACCGGCGAGTATGGACACCCGAGCGGGATGCGTGTCAGGCGTGGGTTTGCTTGGAGCTGCTGGGGGCGGTGCCGGAGGCGTGACGAGACGAGGGGTGGTCGGAGTAGATGCTGCCGTCGCGGATGGTGATGATGCGGTGGGCGAACTCGGCGATGTCGGGCTCGTGGGTGACGACGACGATGGTGTTGCCTTGAGCGTGGAGGTCGTCGAAAAGTGCCATGATCTCGTCGCCGGTTTTGGAGTCCAGGTTTCCGGTGGGCTCGTCGGCGAGGATGATGGAGGGCCGGTTGACCAGGGCGCGGGCGATGGCGACGCGCTGGCGCTGTCCGCCGGAGAGTTCGTTGGGCTTGTGCATCATGCGGGCGCCGAGGTGGACGGACTCCAGGACCTCTTTGGCGCGTTCGATGCGCTCGGCCGAGGGCGTGCCGTTGTAGATGAGGGGAAGCTCAACGTTGTGCAGCGCGGTGGCGCGGGCGAGCAGGTTGAACGTCTGGAAGACGAAGCCGATTTCCTTATTGCGGATGCGGGCGAGCTCGTCGTCGTTGAGCGAGGAGACGTCGTGGCCGTTGAGCCAATAGCGGCCGCGGGTGGGCGAATCGAGGCAGCCGATAAGGTTCATCAGCGTGGATTTGCCGGAGCCTGAGGGGCCCATGATGGCGACGTACTCGTTGTGGCGGACGCGCAGGTTGACGCCGCACAGGGCGTTGACTTCCTGGTCGCCCATCTCGTAGGTCTTCCAGAGTCCGCTGGTGACGATGACCTCGCCGGGCTGGGGGCCGTCGGCGGGGTTGACTGACGTGACGATTTCGGTTGGTGCGGCTTCGAGTGCCATCCGGTTCTCCGGGTGTATCTACAGGTTGTGCCAGGGCCGATGCTTCACAAAAAGGTTAGCAGCTTACGACGAGCTTGATGTGTCCGTCGTGGCGGGCGTTGAGTTGTCGCGCTTTACCGGGGTGCCGCTCTTGAGGTTGCGCAGGATCTGGTAGCGGCCGGTGACGATCTCGTCGTTTTCCTTGAGGCCGGAAAGCACTTCGATTTCGGTTGCGCCCGTAACTCCGGTGGTGACAGGGATGAAGTTGGCGCGGACTTTTCCTTTGACGGTGGTGAGGGCGTAGACGCCCTGCGTTGGCTGGGTCTTTGGAGCACCGCCGGCGGTGGGCTCAGAGGCCTGCGTGGTGGCTCGCTTGCCCGAGTTTGCGGCGAGCTGCTTTTCCACGTTGGGATCGCGCTGCACGAGCGCCTGGATGGGAATGGTGAGGACGCTGGGTTTCTCCGCGACGGTGATTTTCGCAGTGGTCGAAAGGCCCGGGCGAAGCTCGTCGAGGTGGTTTTCCGGGGTCTGGTCCAGGGTAACTACGACTTTAAAGTCTTTGGCCTCTTCGGTTCCGGTGGTGGACTGCGAAGTGGCGATACCGGTGGTGCGCAACAGGGCCTGGTCGCCGACTTCGGTGACGTGGCCTTTGAACGTGCGGCCCGGGAGGGCGTCGACAGTGACGTCAGCCGTCTGGCCGAGGTGGATGTTGACGATGTCGGTTTCGTCCACCTTGACTTCGGCGGTGATGTTGGACATGTCCGCGAGGGTCATGAGGGTCGAACCCTCGGCGTTCTGGATGCCGAGTACGACGGTCTCGCCTTCGCGGACGGGGATGTTGGTCACCAGGCCGTCGAAGGGCGCGCGGGAGACGGTTTTGTCGAGAGCATCGAAGTTGGCGCGCTGGCTGGCGACCGCCTGATTGAGGTGGCCGCGCTGGGAATCGGTCTGGGCCTTGGCCTGGGCGAGGGCGGCATTCCGCTGCTGGAGCGTGGCAGAGGCCATGTCGTAGGCCGCTTTTTTGGCGTCGAAGTCCTGCTTGGCGATGAGCTGATCTTTATAGAGGGCCTGGGAGCGGTCGAAGTCGAGCTTCTTCTGTTCGAGGTCGGCCTGAGCTTGGGCGATGTTGGCCTGGGCGGTGGTTTCGGCGGCGGCGTAGGAGGAGATGTCGGTCTTTGAGGCTGCAATGTTGGCCTGCTGCGCCGCGACGGTAGCCTCGGGCTGTACGCTTTCCACCTTGGCGAGGGTGGCGCCCCTCTTCACGTGGTCCCCCTCTTTAACGTAGAGGTGCGTGATGCGGCCGAAAGAGGTGGCACCGATATTGACGTAGGTCTTGGGCTTAATCTGGCCGGTGCCGCTGACGGTCGAGACGAGGTCCTGGCGGACGACTTTACCGGTGGCGACCTTAGTGATGCCAGCCTGGCTGTACAGGATGGTGCCCGCGGTGGCACCCGCGATAACCAGGACGATGACGACGATGATGACTATCTTTTTGATGCTCATTGAGTCTTTCTTCACCCTCGTGAACTGTGTGAGGGCCGGGTCGGAGTTACCTGGTTGACCGGCCGGTGCGCAGGGAATTGCCTGAGCAAGATACGCTGAAAGAGAGCTGTGGGTTCCGTTGATTCTTATAACCGGGACCGAGCTGTGCCGGACGCTTCCGGAGGCTGTCCGCGAATGGTTTCTGTTCGAAACGATGATATCAGGGACGGGGGCCCAGGGCGGCTTGTATCGGAGGCTCGGGAGCACTACAATACAATTTGGATTCCGTCCCAGCGCCAGCCAGCGCGGAGCACGACGAAACGGCGAGCGCGGGTTTCAAGCGGAAGAGAAGTTCCCGAAGCAGAGGTACAGCAAGCTATGAAGATACCGGGTCGACTGATTCTGGTCGTGATGTTATTTCCGATGTTGGTGGGACTGGGGACGAGTCGTGGGCAGGTCGCTCCCGACGGAGTAACCCAGACGGCGCCAGCGGCGGAGAAGCCGAACCCGTTGAAGCGCAGGCTGAGCGACCGGGAAAAATTCCAGCAGCAGAAGGAACTGAAGTACGAGTTGAAGGGCGTCTACAAAACCTGGCTGGATCAGGACGTCCGCTGGCTGATTACCGACACTGAGGCGCAGGCGTTCAAGCATCTGACCAACGACGAAGAGCGCGACTCGTTTATCGAGAACTTCTGGCAGCGGCGCAATCCGAATCCGGACTCTCCGGACAACGAATTCCGCGACGAGGTATATGCCCGAATTGCGTATGCGAACGAGCATTTCGCAGCCGGCAAGCCGGGTTGGATGACAGATCGCGGTCACATCTATATTGCCTATGGCAAGCCGGATGATATCGACTCGCATCCGAGCGGCGGACAGTATCAGCGGCCGATGGAAGAGGGCGGCGGTGAGACGGCGACTTTCCCGTTCGAGACATGGCACTATCGCTATATCGAAGGGATTGGTGACAATATCGATTTGGAGTTCGTCGACACCTGCCAGTGCGGCGATTACCATTACACGATCGATCGGTCGGAGAAAGACGCGCTGAAACATGTTCCGGGCGCTGGGCTGACCATGTCCGAGCAGAATGGTCAGTCGGAGAAGAAAGACCGCTTTTCGGGCGGCGGGATTGAAGAGCTCGGCGCTGGGCCGATGACGCAGCAGAACCAGAACAAGCAGTTCGACCGGATCGATCTGGGCGCGAAGATCATGGCTCCCCCGCCCATCAAGTTCAAGGACCTGGAACAGTTCATGGCGAGCTCGAAGATTCTGACGGGGCCGCCGTTCCTGTTCGACGTTCGCACGGACTACGTGAAGGTGACCAACGACACGGTGATTGTGCCGATCACGGTGCAGATCAGGAACTCCGACATCACATTCGATACGAAAGATGGAGTGGCTGTGGGAAGGGTTGAGGTCCAAGGACGGATCTCGAACATGACTCACAAGGTGGTCCAGACGTTCGGCAACGATGTTCATGTTGATGTTCCGAGTGAACTGCTGCCCGCGAAACAGAAGGGGCTGTCGGTGTACTGGGCATCGCTGGCGTTGCGGCCGGGACTGTATAAGGTCGATATTGCGATCAAGGACGTGAATAATCCTGACCACATCGGGCACCAGTCGTTTGCCGTGAATGTGCCGCGGTACGACGACGACACGCTAGGTCACTCTTCGCTGATTCTGGCGGACGCGATGTACCGTGTGCCGTCCAAGGAGATTGGCGCGGGAAGCTTCGTTCTGGGCGACACGTTTGTGCGTCCGAGGGTTGCGTCGGTGCCGACCGGCGGCGGAGCTCCGCTACCGGCGAAGTTCACACGGTCGCAGAGCCTGAACTTTTGGATGCAGGTGTATAACCTTGGCATCGACGACAAGACGAAGCAGAACGATGCGACGATTGAGTACCAGATCACGGATCTTGCTACGAATAAGTCGGTGCTGAATACGCAGGAGTCGGCGTCAAAATTGAGTCCCAATGCAGAGCAGTTGACGTTGGAGAAGAGCTTGCCGCTGGCGAGCCTTGCGCCAGGTCAATACCAGGTGAAGATCAAAGTGAACGACAGTATTACCAAGCAGCAAACGGAAGAGTCTGCTAAGTTCTCCGTGGACTAATTTTCCGGGTTTGTGCGAAGGTCGAAGCGTTGCAGGCAAGGCGCTCGGCGAGAAGTAACTTGAAAGCGGATGCGCGGTCTTCAGGGCGAGATGATTACGCGGATTGGGTTGCGATGATCGGTTGCCGGCGCGAGGCTTTTATGACGGGCCCTTCTTTTCGGGCGCGTCCCTTCAGGGAGATGGCCAGACGCACAGGGTGATACGAACTGTGCCAACTTGGTTAAATCGATTCGGTAAAGAATTCGCGGTCGGCTCACTGATGCTGCTTCTGGCGTCGGCGAGTTGTTCTGCGGCTTCACCGACCGGCGTCTACGGTGTAGTGCGCGATGCGCATGGCGTCGCACAGATGGGTGCGATGGTGCAAGTGCTGGCCGCGGGATCGGTGAACGTGGCGACTGCATTCACGGATATGGCAGGCCGCTATCGGATCGCCAACCTGGTTCCTGGGAGCTACCAGGTGCGGGCCACGGCAAACTTGTTTGTACCTGCGACGCGACGAAATCTACAGATTGCAACTGGGATGCTGGCGACGGTGAACCTGACGCTGACTATGCTGTCGGAACCGGCGGCGTGGCTTCCGGCCGAGCGGCGCAAGGCGGACGAACCAGGCGACGACTGGAACTGGACCCTGCGGTCCGCGGCAAACCGGCCGATTCTAAGGATGCTGGGCGATGGAGAGATTGTCTCTGTGTCTGCCAGCGAGGGGACAGCTTCGAGGCACGCGATTCAGCGGCGGGCGTCCGTGATGAGCAGCGACGGGTTTGGCCAGGGCGGCTACGAGACGGTGGTGTCGGTGAACCGGGCGGACGAGAGCGGCTCCGACTTGATGGTGCGGACTGCGATCGCGAATGGGACGATGCAGGGAGGTGGGACCGCGACGGAGGTAGATGCCGGGTACGAGAGCGCGCCCGGGTTTTCAGGCTCTTCGCGGGTAGTGATGAGTTATATCTCGCGCCCCGGCATGATGGTCGGCGACGGCTTGGTCGGCATGCAGATGATGCGGATGTCAAGCGCGCGAAAGATGCAGCTTGGCGACCAGATTGACGTCGAGGCAGGCGGCACAGTGTATGCGATCGAGACCTCGGGCATGGCGCTGAGCGCGAGGCCGTTCCTGCGGGTGACGGTGCATCCGGGCGAGGTGTGGGCGGTGCGCTACCAGCTGCAGACTTCGCGCGAGGCGCAGGGCTACGACGGAATGGATTCGATCGCTGCGGAATTGCCGGTGGCGGCGATGAGCGGTGGACGTCTGAGGACCGAACACGGGATGCGTCAGGAACTTGCGCTCACCCGGAGGGCGGGCGCGGGCGTGATCGAGGCAACGGTTTACCACGATGCGATTGAGCATCCCGAGATTGCGGGATCGGGCGCGATGAGCGCGGCGGACGTGGCTGCGGGCGCAGGATCAAGCAGCGTGGTTGCCGATACGGCGACCGACAGCTTCCGCTTCCTGGGGGCGGGATACTCGGCGAATGGGATGAGCATCGCCGTCTCGGAGCCGTTATTTCACAGCGTGTGGGCGACGGTGGAGTACGATCGCGGTTCGGTATTGACGGCGCGGAATACGAGCTCGGAAGGGCTCGCGCAGGCAGGGGCCGCGATGCATGCCGAGGATGCTGACGCGTTGACTGCGGCGTTGAAGGCGCGGTTCCAGCACACTGGAACGAAGGTGCGTGCGGCGTATCGCTGGCAGCCGCAACATGCTGTGACGGCGGTGAATCCCTACGCGGCCGAGGGGGATCAAGGCTACCTGGGTTTCTACGTGCGGCAGGCGATGCGCTGGGGCGATCGGTTGCCGGCAGGCCTCGAGGCCACCATCGATGTGACCAACCTGCTGGCCGAGGGGTATCAGCCTTTCCTGTCGGCGGATGGACGGACGCTCTTTCTAGCGCAGTCTCCGCGGACGATCCGGGCTGGGTTGTCGTTTACGTTCTAAGCCTGCAGGCTTTCGAAAACATTACAGTGTCTCGTTGATCTGCAGCGATTCGATCTGGCTGGCGAGCGAGTCCTTCGCGGCTTGCAGGTTGGCCTGTGCTGCGGCGAAGTCTCTCTGCGCGGCGGTGATCTGGTCTTCGGTTGCATTCAGGTCGCGCACGAAGCGGTCGCGCGACGACTTGTCAGCGCTGGCCAGCGCGGTGATGTTGGAGCGCTGGCGTTCTTCGTCGGAGTGGAGTGCGGTAAGCCGAGCGGTTATTCTGTCGACGGCTTGCTGCATGTCGGCGACGTGGCGGCGCGCGTTGAGGATGGGTTCGAGCGCCTGCTTGATCGCGGGGTTGTTGTCTGCCTGGCTGAGGATGAACGCAATCTGGTTGTCGTTTGAATTGGTGAGCTGATAGTTGGTGACGTTGCTGTGATGCTCGACGACGTGCAAGCGGGCAGTTTCGCCGGAGGCTGCGTTGACGCGATAGCGGTACAGCGTGGGCGTGGTCTCCTCCGGCTTGGCTTCGGAGGCGAGCGTGTAGCCCTGGCGAATCGGGTGCTCGAGGATGACGGTGCGGGAGTCGGTGGCAGCGTTGTGAACGACGTAGGTGATCTCCGCGGTTTCGCTATGGTGCAGTATGATGACGCCCTTGGCTGCGGTGAGCGATGTCGCCCTCATGGTGTCATGCTGCGCCTCGGTTGAGACGCGAACCGCCTGATCGACGGCGTAGGAAAGAAGCCGCTTCTCCGCGGGATGAATAGGATCGAGCAGGCCTTCGCCGCCGAAGTTGCCGTCTTCGACGATGGAGAACGAGCCGCGGTCGAGCGTGAGGCTGGAGGTGTTGGTGACCCAGAGAGCACGCAGCGGTGTGGGCTCGCGCTGCGACCAGAGAGTGACGCGCTCGGCGTCGA
>JALYIG010000010.1 GCA_030775885.1 Acidobacteriota bacterium
CGCCGGTGGTGACGGGATGGCTGCTGGACAAGACACACTCGTTCACGCTGGCGCTGGGAGTGTGCAGCGCTGTGGCCCTGCTGGGGGCGGTGAGTTATGCGACGCTGGCGGCTCCGGATGGAATGGAGTTAGGCGCGAGTTCGTAGGTTCGAGGTTCGAGGGTACGGAGGAAGAAGCCGATTCCTCCGCTGCGCTGCGGAATGACAAGCGAGAAAGTATGCGGATTCGAAGCGAGAAAAGACGGAACGCGGAGGGGAGGATCGGCGTAGTTGTGAGTGTGAGAAATCCGATGCGACGGTTGCTGATTGGTGCAGTGGGCGCGCTGTTGTGCGGAGGAACGTTACGCGCTCAGCAGAGTGCCGCGGTGATCAAGGGGATGCCGCTGGATGCGAAGCCGGTGTTTGAGGTGGCGACGATCCGGCCGACGGACCCCGCGACGAAAGGCGACAACATCGCGATCCAGGGCAGGCACTTTGTGCTGACGAACAAGACCGTGCGGGACATGACTACGTTTGCATACGGATTGCAGGCGCAGCAGGTGCAGGGTGGGCCGGAGTGGTTCAGCTCGGACAAGTACGACGTGGATGGGACTCCGGATGTGGAGGGTCAGCCGAACCGGATCCAGATGCAGGCTATGATTCAGGAGCTGCTGACGGACCGTTTCGGGCTGGTGTCGCACCGCGAGAAAAAGGAGATGGGGGTCTACGCGATCACGGTACTGAAGACGGGGCAGAAGATGACGAAGAGCGTGGGCGATCCGAGCGCTCTGCCGAACCAGCGTGGCCATCGGGATACGAACGGGCGGGTGGATGAGTACTCGAATGTGACGATGGGGGACTTCGCTTTCATTCTGCAGTTTTTTCTGGACAAGCCGGTGGTGGACCAGACGGGTCTGAAGGGAAAGTTCGATTTTGTGTTGAAGTGGACTCCTGACGATGCTAATGTTGCGGATCCGACGACGGCGTCGCCGGGGATGTTTACGGCAGTTGCGGAGGAGCTTGGACTGAAGCTGGAGGCGGTGCGGGCTGCGACGGATGTGCTGGTGGTGGATAAGGTGCAACGGCCTTCGGAGAATTAACTCAGCCGAATTCCTGGGAGCGGGCCCAGGCGGCGGGCCAGGGGAAGCGGAGATGACGGCAGATGAGGATCTCGGGGTGGTCGGCTGACTCTTCGTTCTGGATGTTGTACGGCATCTGGACATGGGCGGCGACGGTGCAGGTTTCGAAGCTGTGGAGCTGGTCTTCGAGATTGGTGCCGGTGACGATGACGGTGTCCGGCTCGTAGGGTCCGTAGCCGCGATCATGGAAGCTGTTGGTGCCGCTGATGGGTGTAGGCAGGTTGTACTGCGGGCCGTAGAGAGCGATGGCTCCGGCTTCGCCGTAGTTGTGCGTGATGATGGCGAGACGGGCGCGGTCTTCGGGAGGGAGCGTGTCACGAACGGCTGCTACCTGGGCGACGAACTCGGGCCATCCGTACTCGTCGCGGATGTCGCTGTTGTTGGCGATCTGCCACTTCCAGCCGGAGGAGGCGACGTGCCATAGGGGCAGGTAGGCGTAGGAGAGGATAGCGGCGTCGACCAGCAGCGCTGTGATTACGATGGGGCGGATCAGCAGGCGAATCCACTGCTGGCGCGCGGAGAGGAAGCGTTCGAGCGCAACCGCGCCGGCGGCAAACAGTAACGGGTAGGCGGGCATGAGGTAGTAGCCGCGGCCCTTTACCAGGGCGAAAAGAAGAAATGGTCCGATGTAGAGCGCGCTGAGCAGCCGGAAGCGAGGGCTGCGCAAGAGCGAGATGAGTCCGGCGAGGGCAAGCGGGAAGGCAAAGAGAGTGAACTTGATCTGGTCCGAATAGTAGCCCTTGGCGCGGCCGTGGCGGACATCGCGCGCGTGGATGTGGCTTTCCATTTTGAGCGTGATGAAGTGGTGGCGCGCGAGCCAGATGAGGTTGGGCGCGGCGATGATGGCTGCGGTAAGCGCTCCGTACCAAAACCAGCGGCTGCGCAGGTGGTGGCGTTGCGAGGGCATGAGGAGCAGCGCGGCGAGCAGGCTGGCGACGGGCATGGCGATGGAGTATTTACTGAGCACGCCGATGCCGATGCCTGCGCCGACCCCGATCCAGGAGCGCTCGTCTCCGGTGCGGAGCAGGTGGGCGGTGAAGAGGACGATGAGCATCCAGGCGAGCAGGTCGAAGGTGTTGTATTGCAGCACGGAGCTGAAGACAAGTGTGAGGGGAAGCGCGGCGCAGAGCGTGAGGAACTGGGCAATACGGGATGCGCCCAGCTCGCGGGCGATGAGGCCAGCGAGCACGAGCGAAATGGTGTTGACGACGGCGGCGGGCAGGCGCAGGACCTGCGGCGAGATTCCGAAGAGGGCGATGGCGATGCGGCCGCAGAAGGAGGTGAGCGGCGGGTAGGCAACGAATCCGAAGGCGAGGTGGCGCGCGTCGTCGAGGAACTGCAGCTCGTCGCGATGGAAGCCGTAGCCGTTGCCGAGGGCGAAGTGCACGACAAGAATGATGGCGGCGAAGGCGCTGAGAACTGCGGCGTCGGAACGCAGGGAATGGCCTGGTGCGGATGGCTGCATGGAGTACAGAATAGCCCACGTTTCGCTTCGCGACCGCAAGGATCTCGATATAGCATGACGGCATGCGACCGGATGAGGTTTCGGAGAGACGGCGCGTCCGGTGGACGGGCGTGTGCGTCTATTTTGTGGTGGCGGTGCTGGTGTCGACGCCGTTCCGGTTTGCGATGTGGGCGTGGTATCGCAACCTTGAGCTGCCGTTTCATCTGACCATCTTCAAGTACATGCTGGTGGGCCTGGGGCCGGTGCTGGGCGCCGCGGTGGCCTGGAGGTTTTTCCCTGCGGAGCAGAGGACGGTGACGCTGCTGGGGACGTCGCGACGGCGGAGTGTGCTTGCGGCTGCGTCTGCGCTGGTGGCGTTCGCGGCGATCGGTGCGGACAATCCTTATGGGTATGAGCGGCATGTGTTCGGGCTGCTGCTGTCGTTTGAGGTGCTGCTGTACTGCGTGTGCGAAGAGATAGGCTGGCGCGGTTATCTGCAGGACGCGCTTAGCCCACTGAGCGAAGCGGCGCAGGCGCTGACGATCGGGGCGATGTGGTTTCTGTGGCATATGACGCTGATCCGGCCCGGATTTCAGTTGCGTGGGGATGGGATTTTTCTCGCGGCGCTGATGTTCGGCGCGTGGGGACTGGGCAGGACAGTGCGGGCGACCGGCTCGATTGTGGTGGCCGCTTGTTTGCACTTTGTGCTGAACGTGCTGCTGTTCGATGGACTGGTGCGGGGGATTCCGACGCGCCAGAGGCTGGTGGGCTGCGGGATCACTCTGGCAGTGAGCGTGTGGATGATGGTGACGTGGCCGGCGGATCGGGGAGAGGTTTAGGGCACCCGGTGAGTGAAGCGGGCGAGCTTCTTCCATCCCACCCATCGCTGCGCGATGAATGGGGTACCCGGTTTTTTGTGCGGTTTGGTCGGGTTGAGGACAGTAGACGGATTTGCGGTTGGGGTATGCTCGTTTTCACTGCCGAGGTGTGCGATGGGAGCTGGAGGTTGGCCGGAGTTGAAGTGGGACGAGTGGAAGAAGACGCATGCTGGTCTGCACATGGCGATGCAGATCGTGGGTAAGACTCGGCTGGCGCTGACTCCGATGCAGAACCATTGGTGGAATGTGCCGCTGTATGTGAGCGCGCGCGGACTGACGACTTCGGCGATGCCTTGGCGGGGCGATGTGCTGGAAGTGGAGTTCGACTTCCACCAGCATGTGGTGGAGCTGCGGATGGGGTCGGGCAAACTCGCGGCCGTGCGACTGGGGGCGCGGCCGGTGGCGGATTTTTACGCTGAATATCTGTGGGCGCTGGCGGGATTGGGCGTGGAGGTGAAGATTTGGCCGATGCCGGTGGAGGTGGCGGCACCGGTGCGGTTCGACGAGGATAAGGTGGCTCGGCCATACGACCAAGGTGCGGTGGCGCGGCTGCACCAGGTGCTGATGCGGGTGGATGCTCTGCTGAATCGGTTTGCTACTGGGTTTCAGGGGAAGATCAGTCCGGTACATTTTTTCTGGGGGAGCTTCGATCTGAGCTGCACGCGGTTCAGCGGGCGGGTGGCGGCGGGGTCTCCGCGGCCGGACAGGATGCAGCAGGAGGCATATTCACATGAGGTGATCTCGGCAGGGTGGTGGCCGGGAAATGGCGGATATGGGGAGGCGGCGTTTTATTGCTATGCCGCTCCGGTGCCAGAGGGATTGAGCGCAAAGGCGGTAAAGCCGGGGGCGTGGGATGGGGCTCTGGGAGAGTTTTTATTGAAGTATGACGAGGCTCGAGCGGCTGAGTCGCCCGAGGATACGGT
>JALYIG010000011.1 GCA_030775885.1 Acidobacteriota bacterium
CCGAGGCTGTTTCCGCGCTGAAGGTGCGGGCGTCTCTAGCCTGGGGCGGCCGGGGTCCTCGGCGAGCATGCTCGCAAGGGTGGAGAAGCCCCAGGGATGCCAGAAGCACAAAGTGCGCGGGCTGAAGATGGTGCTGAAAAGGTCCGTTTTGGTTAAGGGCACGGATTTATCCGTGCCGTAAGTGTTGCAATTGCAATCCGGCTTCAGCCGCTGAGGTCATTCATAGGCTGTGCAGATGACTTTTTCAGCATGGCATCCGGTTGATGCAGGAGATGCTGAAATCGTTCAACAAATTGCGCCACATGCAGGCCGTCCACCAGGGCGTGGTGAACATGGATCGACACCGGCATGGTGCGGCGATGGTCGGTCTCAATCATCTTCCCAAAGGTGATTCGCGGCGCAGAGTCATCTTTTGAGAAGTCTCGAGCGTGCGAGATGGACGTGAAGTCCATCCAGGGCAGGCTGGAATAGCGGATCAGATTCGCGTCCGGGTATCGCTCCAGGTCGGTCCGCTGCCGCACCCGGTCCACCTCGACGGAAGCCTCCCGCACAAATTCCTGTATTCGCTCTTTATATTGATAGTGACCGAATCCAATAGTGCCGTTCGCGCGCCCGACCGCGCTTCCACCGTTGATCTCTGCGTATCGCCAAATCGTCTGGTCGACGATTCGCGTCCGAAAGTTCTCAACCTGGTGCGCGGCTGCAAGCGACCGGTGGAGGAAACAGAGAAAGACAGAAAGACCGTGTTGCTTCGCGTAATTGTAGGTTGCAGTGCAGTCAACGCGGATGCAGACGCCGTGGTAAGGCTCGCTATACGACTTGAATAAATCGAAGAGCGCCCGACGTTCCCACGTCTCCAGGTCGATCTTCTGCCTGCTTGAATTGGCAAACTGGAGCATCCCTACATCCTAAATCGCGGCGCTGGAGTCGCTCTCTGTGATCCTCCTGCCTGGCCCGCCTTCGGTTCAGAGAAGTGACCGGTGCTCCGATACGGGTTGCCGGCACTTACTTCACGCGCGGGGCCGGGTGGTCTGCTCCATTCTGGTGCAGGATGATGCTGGTTGCGCGGCCCTGATCGTCCGTGACAAAGGTGATGTCCGCCTCCATGGCCTTGGTGAAGAATTTGGTCTGACTCTCCGGGAATATCTCGATTTTTCCCTGGTCAGTTGCCTGGGTGGTCATGTGCGTGCCGTCCCGGGCGACGGTGAGGATGAAGTTCGGCGCCAGTTGGTACTGTCCGGTGTAGCCGTCGAGCACCTTCGGATTGATGTCAACGATTTCGGGAAATTCGCGGGCCAACTTCAGGGCGGGCTGCCCGGTCAGGCGCTGCTCGATGTGCGCGCCCAGCAGGTCGGCGAAGGGAACGTCGGGGCTGGTGTTGAAGAGGACCACGATGGCATAGTCCTGGTCTGGATTGAACAGCGCATAGGAGCTGTAGCCGCCGGTGCCACCGTTATGCCAATAGCTTCCAGTGGCGTCGACGCGGAACCAGTTGAGAGCGATATGCATTCCGCCGCCAGCCTCGGCGCGAAGGATGTGCGATTGCGCGATGGCGGCAGGCAGCGTCTTGCCATGGGGCGTGGCGAGTGCGCCGGCGGGCAGGCGATCCGGATGGAGTTGCGCGTCGAGATAGACGAGCATGTCGGCGGCGGTGGAGCGGATGCCGCCCGCACCGGCCAGCGCATCGAGATCCCATGCGTGGGCGGGCTTGGCGTTGCCGTCGTATCCCTGAATCAAGCGGGACTGCGTGACCGGCGTCAGGGGGATCGAGGTATCGGTCATCTTCAGCGGGCCGGTGACCTGGTCGTGCAGCAAGGCCGGATACGGGACGCCGGCGCGGTTGGCCAGTGCCTGGCCGAGCAACCCCACCGCTAAATTGCTATAGAGGAAGGGAGCATCGGCGGGGTGGGCGACGCCGTGCTTAGCAATGAAGGCGTAGAGCGCTTTGGCGTCATAGTCTGCGTATGGATTGCTCTTGTCGGCCGGGTGGAAGTTGTCCGGCATACGCGGAAGAGCCGCGTGCTGGTCGCTGATGTCGAGCAGGGTAATCTCGTCGCCGGTAGTGGGCTTGGCCACCGTGTCAGGCGGCAGCAACACTCGCACCGGGTCATCGAGATGCACCTCGCCCTGCTGCACCATTTGCGCCAAAATGAGGCCGGTGAAGGTCTTGCTGATGGAGCCGATTTCGAACACGGAGTCGGGTTTGGCGGTGCCATAGCTGAATATGCTTCGGATGCCATGCTGCACCACACCAATGGTGACGCCACCGTGCTTCTCTGGGGCGAGCGGGCCGTTTTTGAGCGAGAGGGCGAGGTCGGCATCGAGTACGGGCTTCAGGTCGGCGACGGCGACTGGTGGCATCGCAGCATCACTTGGCGGCGTGGGCGGCTTGGGCACGGCAAGGGCCGCCGCCTGGCGCTCGAGCACAAGAGGCAAAGGACTGCCCTGCGTCCACGCGCCGGTAATGGTCTTGCCATCGTCAGAGAGCGTTCCGGTGAACTTGCCTTGGACCGCGGGTACGTCGAAGGTGAGCATCTGGCCGCTGAGTTGCAGGTTATTGCAGGGGATTGCGTTCGCGCCCTGATCGAGGCTGTCGAGCGCACAGGTTCCCGCCGAGCCCAGCTTCAGGTGCAACTGAATCCGGAGTTGCATTGCGGGCGTAGGGTGCAGCGCGCCCAGCCAGATGCCGTCGGCGGGCGACACGGGGGCCTGGGGCGCAGAAACCGACTGCGCAGGAGTTGAGCTGAACAGCGGCCAGATGAGACTTGCAAACGCCAGCGCAGGGAATAGGGACACATTCATAGTGCAGCCGAGAATACAGTATCGAAGACGACAAGCTGTAAACCGCAAATAGGGGACTTCGATGCGATTCTTGCCGCGCTGGGCCTTCGCCCAGGCCGACCTGCCGGATTCTGCACCCTCACGCGGTGTCTCGCACAGGACGAACCACTTTCAGCCCGTCCAATTGAAGATTTACAGGATCAACGTCTATTTTTCACCGACTGAAGGGGCATGGGTTTTCTTTTCTTGACAACGGTTTGATGAAACGCGGATACTTTCGAACACTACTGGTCAGACCACCATCGCCTTTTAGGCAACGTCCGCCCGGCCAAAAGAATTCTTTGTCTCGGAGTATCCCTCGTGAAATCGTTCCTACGCATTGCACTGCTTTTCCTGCTGGTTACGCCCCTCCTTCCATCCGCCTTCGCACAAGGCGACCGCGGCACCATTTCGGGAAAGATCGCTGACAACACCGGCGCGATCATGCCTGGCGCAAGCATCACCCTGACCAACGAGGCCACCGGCGTCGCGCAGACCTCAACCTCCAACGGCTCCGGCGACTATGTTTTCCAGTTGCTGAATCCCGGCGCCTACAAACTCTCCGTCACCGGTCCGGGGTTTAAGACCACCGAGCGCACCCATATCGTGGTCGACGTAGGCCAGGTGAATGAGCAGAACGTGACGCTGACCGTCGGAGCTACCACCGAGTCCGTTGAGGTGACCACCGGCGTTCAGCAACTCCAGACCGAAACCGGCTCCCTCGGCCTGGTTGTCGAGCAAAAGTCCATCCAGGAACTGCCCCTCGTCTACGGCAACCCGTTCACTCTCGAGACCCTCTCGCCTGGCATCCTGGTCTCGGGCGTCAATCCTAATATCCATACCTACGATTCCGGCACCGCCAACGTCTCGGTCAACGGATCGCTGCTGAACTCCCTCGAATACCGTCTGGACGGCGCACCCGACAACCGCATCCGCCTCTCCGCCTACACGCCCTCGACTGAGTTCATCAACCAGTACAAAGTGGAGGCTGCCTCCTACGACGCGACCGAGGGACACTCCTCGGGCGGCTTCGTCAACGTCTCGCTCAAGAGCGGCACCAACAAGTTCCATGGCGGCGCCTTCGGCTCCTATCAGAACCCGACGCTGAACGACACCTCCTGGCATCTCGGATCAGTGGCCCCCGCAAAGGCCGTATGGCTGCGCGAGGGTGGCGACATCGGCGGTCCCATCTGGCGCGACAAAATTTTCTTCTTTGGCGGTTACGAGCACTCCCGCGCCGCCACTCCCAACGTGCAGACCCTGACCCTGCCGTCGGTCGCCGAGCGCACTGGCAACTTTAACGAGTTGTACGCGCTGGGCTGTAGCAACTACTTCGTCACCGCGGCCGGCGTCGGTATGTGTCCCAGCGCCACCGGCGGCGCCGCTACAGTGAATGCGTACCAGCTTTACTCGCCCACATCAGGCGTCGCAACTACCGGTGGCGTCTGCGGAAGCGGCAAGACCTGCACGGTCCGTCAGCCGATAGCGAATAACACCATCACCAGCATCAACCCGATTGCGGCTGCTGCCCTGAAGTTCTATCCGCAGCCCAATACCACCCCTAACTCCACGGGCGGCGGAAACTTTTCCTACTCGGGCGCGGAGCCGGACTACTACTACGCCTACGTCGGACGCATCGACGCTACGTTGACCAATAAGCAGACCATCTTCGGCCATTGGGTCGGCAGCCACCGCCTGCAGCCGGGCAAGAACAGCTATCTGAATACATCGAACGGCATCGCCTCAGGCACCACCCTTACCTATCAGAATAAAGGCGCCGCGCTGGGTTACACCTATAGCATTACGCCGCTGACGGTGCTCGATGCCCACCTCACCTGGACTCGGTTTGTGAACCAGAACGTGGTCAGCTCCCAGGGACTGCTCAACGCAACCTCCATCGGCATGCCGAGCTACCTGGTCAACGGCCTTGGGGTCAACGCGCAAGCCTTCCCGCGCATCGATATCACCGGCTACCAGTCCCTCAACTCCGATAACGGGGTGCTCTCCCACGACGATGCGACCCTGGCCTCGCTCCAGGTTTCCCACCTCTTTGGAAATCACTTCCTGCGCGCCGGGTATGAATTCCGCATGTACAACACCAACGCCGGCATCACCACGCAGTCCAACGGCCGTTACCAGAACACCGGTACCTACACCACGGCTAACAGCAACACCACTGCGCAAACCATCGGCTTCGGCCTCGCCCAGTTCGAGTACGGAATTCCGACCTCATCGGCCATCACCATCAACTCCGACCTCGCCTCCCGTTCCAGCTATTTCGCGGAGTGGATACAGGACGACTGGAAGGTCAACTCGACTCTGACCGTCAACATCGGTCTCCGCACCGAGTACGAAGGTCCCAACAACGAGCGCAACCAGAAGGCCAACACCTACTTCGACTTCAACGCGGTCAACCCGGCCTCCGCGGCAGCGAAAGCCGCTTATGCTGCCATCGCTCCCACCAACCCGCTGCTGCTTGCGGCGGGCTCCTTCAATGTCAATGGCGGCCTACGGTTCCTCGGCGACCCCACCACTCCCTTCGGCGGACATCAGGACTATCAGACACAGAACCTGAACTTCCTTCCCCGCGCAGGCTTGTCCTGGGAGTTCACACCCCACACGGTCGTCCGGGCGGGCTTTGGGATGTTCGGCGACTCACTCTCCACCTTCTACCTCTCCGGCGGCAACTCCGGTTCCACCAGCACTTTCCTTCTGCCACAGCAGGGCTTTACCCAGTCCACCACCCAGAATGCCTCAGCCGACTCTGGCGTAACCTTCGTCAGCACGCTGGCCAATCCGTTCCCCAACGGCATCGCTCAGCCCACCGGAAGCGCGCTTGGCCTCTCCACCTTCGTTGGCCAGTCCGTAACCTTCCAGCCCACCAACCCCAAGACTCCCTACAACATGCGTTGGAGCATCGGAGTGCAGCGGCAGTTTGGGGTCTGGCTTGCAGCCGCCGACTACGTTGGCAACCACGGCGTCCACCTGCCTATCCAGAAGGAGTACAACGCGGTTCCGCAGTCCTACCTTTCCACGGCAACCAACGGTTACGATGCGACTGCATTTACGAACCTGAATGCCACGGTAAACAACCCCTTTCTTAACGTTCTACCCAGCACCGTGTCGCTCGGTTCGGGTAAGACCACCTCCGTAGCCCAGCTGCTCCGTCCCTATCCCGAGTTCACCGGCGTGACTGGCTACATCACCTCGGGTTCGTCGATCTATCACGCGCTGCAAGCGCAGCTGCTGCGGCGCTTCACCAACGGCGCGTCGCTCACCACAGCCTTCACCTGGTCGAGATCGCTGGACGCCACCCAATACCTCAACACTTCCGACAGCCGGCCCTGGTATGGAGTCTCGGCCAACGACCGCACCTTCCGCTTTGCCACCTCCTTTATCTACCAGCTTCCCTTCGGAACCGGGCGTCGCTTCGTTACCGACAGCGGCCTCGTCTCCCAGATCATCGGCGGATGGCAGGTCCAGGGCGTCTACCAGGTGCAGTCCGGCCAGCCACTCTCCTTCAATCCCAGCACCGGCACCAGCCCGGTATTCGAAGGCACCGGCACTCCGGCGAACTCGGCCTGGGGTCGCGGCGGATTCAAAACCTCAACCAACGGCCTAACCCAGACCGGCAACTGGTTCGATACGTCACAGTGGGCGACCAAAGCCGCTCCGACGGGATCGACCGGCGTCGTCGTCAGCACGCCCGGCGTGGCCGGCGCACCCCCCACCTACTACTACCAGAACCAGTATCAGGTTCGAAACCTGCCCATCCGATTCGACTCGCTGAGGTCCGACTTCCTCAACCAGTTCGACGCAGCCGTGCAACGCAACTTCAGCCTGTCCCGGCTCTATGAGTCGGCCTCGCTGCAGTTCCGCGCGGACATGATCAACGCACTCAATCACCCGGTCTACAACACACCCAGCACGGACTGGACCTCGGCGACGTTCGGCAACATCACCTCGCAAGCCAACCAGCCCCGCATCTACCAGTTCGAAGCCTTCATCCGCTTCTAACCGCATCGCCAGGCCGCTTCCGCGACATTCGCGAGGAGCGGCCACGCGATGCTGCGTGAGCCACGCGACGACCGATTCTCATCCCGCGGACCAGGAAGCGAAATAGATTGTAGCTATATTGATTACAATTTGTGTGCAGACTTGCGCCCCTCGGAAGAGCGGGCTGGCGATTTCAGTATTGGCTGCGAGCGCGCTCCAGTTGCCGGCAAAACTTGGGAAGTGCCCCACCTCGGCCTCTGGATTGCGGTATCATTCGCCCCATGGTCGGCCAAACGGTTTCGCACTACCGCATTGTCGAGATGCTGGGCGGCGGCGGGATGGGCGTTGTCTACAAGGCTGAGGACCTCTCGCTGGGGCGCTTTGTTGCGCTTAAGTTTCTTCCTGACCACTCGGCCGAATCCGGTGATGCTTTGGAGCGTTTTCGACGAGAAGCGCGTGCCGCGTCGGCGCTGAATCATCCCCACATTTGCACGATTTACGAGATTGGCGAGCAGGATGGCCGTGCGTTTATTGCCATGGAATACATGGAAGGCTCGACGCTGAAGCATCGCATTGCAGGCAAACCGCTGCCGCTGGATCAGCTGCTCGAGTGGGGAACGGAGATAGCCGACGCGCTGGCGGCCGCTCACGGCAAGGGGATTGTGCACCGCGACATCAAGCCGGCGAACCTCTTCATCACCGAGCGCGGCCATGCGAAGATTCTGGATTTTGGGCTGGCAAAACTGATTGCGCCCGCCGAGCCGGTGCATGTTACTGAGATGCCGACAGCCAGCCAGGCGGAACTGCTGACTCAGGCAGGCACGATGATGGGAACAGGGCCTTACATGTCGCCGGAGCAGGTTCGGGGCGAGGAGATGGATGGGCGCACCGATCTATTTTCGTTTGGCGTGGTGCTGTACGAGATGGGGACGGGAATTTTGCCGTTCCGCGGCGATACGCTTGCGGTGATTACAGACGGAATTCTGAATCGAGCGCCGGTTGCGCCGGTCCGGTTGAATCCGGACCTACCAGCAAAGCTCGAAGAGATTATTGACAAGGCGCTGGAGAAAGACCGCAGGCTCCGCTACCAGAATGCCACCGAAATTCGAACGGATTTGCGGCGGCTGAAGAGGGACTCGGAATCTTCCAGTCGAGCGATTGCGACGCCGGTCCAAGCCGGGTCGAAGGCCGCGTCAAACTCGACCCGCTGGTGGATTATTTCCGGTGCAGCGGTAGCGCTGGTTGGGCTAGGCGTTGCGGGCCGCCTGATCTTCTCCCCCAAGGTTCACGCGCTGACGGATAAGGATACGATCGTTCTGGCCGACTTCACCAACACGACGGGCAACCCGGTATTTGACGGCACTTTGCGGCAAGGGCTGTCGGTGCAACTGGAACAATCGCCCTTTCTGAGCATTATTTCCGACCAGCAAATACAGCAGACTCTCAGCCAGATGAGCCAGCCGGCCGATGCGAAGTTGACGCCGGCGACTGCGCGGGATTTGTGCGAGCGGTCGGGCAGCGCTGCGGTGCTGGACGGTTCGATTGCGCAGATCGGCAGCCAGTACCTGCTGACCCTGAAGGCGGTGAATTGCGAAAACGGCAGATCGCTGGCGAGCACCGAAGCTCAGGCGAATGACGAGAATCATGTGCTGGATGCGCTGGGAAAAATGTCTACCGACATTCGCAACAAGCTGGGCGAGTCTCTGAGCACGGTGCAACGGTTCGATACGCCGTTGGAGCAGGCCACGACGCCGTCGCTCGAGGCGCTGAAAGCGTACAGTTCGGGCTTTCGGGCTATGAGCACCAAAGGGTCGGACGCGGCGATTCCGTTTTACAAGCGCGCCATTGAACTGGACCCGAACTTCGCGGTCGCTTACGCGTATCTGGGCGTGGTGGAAAACGACCTGCTCGAATCGGATCTCGCGACGGAATCCCGCCGCAAAGCATATGAACTGCGCGACCACGCCAGCGAGGCGGAAAGATATTGGATCATTGCGGGATATCACGAGGGGGTCACCGGAAATATCGAAAAAGCGGTGGAATCCTGCCGGCTTTGGATACAGGCCTATCCGCGCTCGGAGTTGCCGCACGTTTTCCTTGCCGGAGCGGTTTTGCCGGTGATTGGAGAAAATGAAAAAGCGTTTGCAGAAGCGGCCGAAGGGATCCGTTTAAATCCAAAGTTTACTGTCCCGTATTTTCAACGCATCGCGATCGCCCTGGCGCTGAATCGTTTCGATGAAGCGAAGACGACGTACGCACTTGCGCAGGCGCGCAAGTTGGAAAACCCTGCGTTCTTTCTCGTGATGTATGAAGATTCCTTCGTGGAGAACGATTCTGCGGGAATGTCGAAGCAGGCTGCAGGAGTAGCGGGCATGCCGGGATGGGAAGACCAGATGCTGAATCTGGAAGCGGACACAGCCGGATATTCAGGGCGCCTGCACGAGGCTCGCGAACTCTCGCGCCGGGCGATGGATTCGGCTGAACGCGCAGGAGAGAAAGATCCGCCTGCAATGTACCTGGCGTCGTCCGGGCTGAGAGAGGCGTGGTTCGGTAACACGAACGAAGCGCGGTCGCGGGTGGCTGCGGCCTTGAAGCGCTCGTCCAACCGCGATGTGCTGTATTTTGCGGCGCTGGCGTATGCGTATTTACGCGACGATGCGAAGGCGCAAGCGCTGATTGGCGATTTGAATAAGAGATTTCCCGAGGACACGATTGTGCAGTTCAACTATCTGCCGACGGTCCGCGCCAGGCTCGCCATGAACAAGGGCAAGGCCGCTGAGGCGATTGAGGATCTTGAGATCACGGCACCCTATGAGCTTGGAGTCTCGACCGAATGCCCGTTCAATTGGACTGTGATGTATCCGGTGTATGTTCGTGGCGAAGCTTATCTGGAGGCGCGGCATGGCAGGGAAGCAGCGGTCGAGTTCCAGAAGATTCTTGACCATCGGGGACTGGTGTTGAACCAGCCGACGGTTCCTCTCGCGCATCTTGGCCTTGCCCGGGCCTATGCGTTGCAGGGCGACACCGTGAAGGCCAGGGCGGCGTATCAGGATTTCCTGACACTGTGGAAGGATGCGGACGCCGATATACCGTTGCTGCAACAGGCGAAAGCAGAGGCTCTGCGTTAGCTTGTTGCTGCTGCTGCGAAGGAGAGCGCTGTTGGTTCGTGTGCCCTCTTTTCAATCGGCGCGAATTACCCCCTCGAACCGTCGGAGCCCCTTACTCTCCCAAAGCAGACAAAATCGCGTCGAAATCGTCCACGCCCGCGTACTCGATGATCACTTTGCCCTTGCCCTTGTGGTCCTCGATGCGCACCCTCAGCCCGAGCCGCCGCTGCAACCGGCCCTGCGCCTCATGCACGTTCGGGTCCTGCGGCGGCGGAGGCGCTGCGGCAGCCTTCTTCGGTTTGACCTCTGGATTGATCAAACCGTGGATCAAAGCCTCGGTCTGCCGCACCGAGAGATGCTGTTTCAGAATGGCCTCCACCGCGTCCGTCAGATTCTTCGAGGATTCGAGCGCCAGCAGCGCTCGCCCATGTCCAAACGAAAGGGCTCCCTGCTCCACCAGCTTTTGGATAGACTCCGGTAACTTCAACAAACGAAGGAAGTTACCAACACTGGCGCGGTCCTTCCCGGTGCGCTGAGCGATCTGCTCCTGGGTCAGCTTGAACTCCCGGCTCAGCCTTTCAAACGCACGCGCCTGCTCCATCGGGTTCAGATCGGCGCGCTGCAGGTTCTCGACGATCGTCATCTCCAGCGCCTGCTCGTCCGACACCTTCCGAACCATAGCCGGAACGGTCGCCTTGCCCGCAATCTGAGACGCCCGCCAGCGCCGTTCGCCCATGATCAACTGGTATCGCCCGCCCCCCAGTTCACGCACCACAATCGGCTGAATTACGCCCGTAGCCACAATAGAATCAGCAAGTTCCTTCAGCTTCGCCTCGTCGAACAAGGTGCGTGTCTGGTTCGGGTTGCGCTCAATCCGGTCCAGCGCAATCTCCAGAGGCTTTCCCATCGGCTCTGGCTGAGCTACAGCCGGCGCAGCCTGCGGCCTCGGCCCCAGCAGCGACTCTATCCCCTTACCCAGCGCAGCCCGGCGCTTCCCATCATGACCCGAAATAGCTTCCATCATCCCTCTTTTCAACACTCCACCGGCCTAGGTGGCCGTCATTCTGATCCATCGGTCGTCATTATGACTCGAAGAGTCAGAATCTCCGTAGCTCGACCGCCAAACGGTTCTAACTAACAAACAACAACAAACAACGTCCTACCACTTCCCACTCACCAAAAACTTCGGCCCTTCCGAAGCCCTTGCCGGAGCCGCTTTCGGCCTGCGGCTGGCAACGCCGTTACGGCGCAGCAACTCCAGCGTCAG
>JALYIG010000012.1 GCA_030775885.1 Acidobacteriota bacterium
GTGTAATGTCGCCGCCTGGGGCGCCCGTGGTGAAGACGCGGGCGGCGAGTTCCACGGTGATTTTGGGTAAAGGATTCTTCGTGTTGATCCATACCGCCGAGGGCACCTTGCCAGGCGGGAAGATGTCCGGGTCCGGCGACTGATCGTAGCCCACCAGAAAGCTTTGCGGTGCGTAGCCATGCAGTGTCTTGAAGCCATCAAGATCCTGGCGAATACCGTCGCGTCCCATCGGCGTGAACGCGGAGGTGTTGCTCGTCAGTGCAGCGATGGCCGGTTCGGAACCGAGCGGATTCAAGTGGATCTTGATATTCGGATGAGTTCGGGTGAATAGGTCGTCGAGTGCCTCAAAGTATGGCCCGACCAAATCGTTTGCCAGCACGTAGATAGTCTTATCCGGCAGCAGATAGGGCGCGTCCACAGCGGGTGACGGCACGGCACGGGAGACGTAATGCGGCAGCGTTGGCTCGGGTTCCTGTGCGGCCGCCGTAAGAATCGCCGCGCAGGCGATCGCAGTGATGAGTCTCCATCGCATGCTGCTTAATCCGCTCATCGATCAAGCCTCGCACGTTCCTCCGCGAGTTCGCCGGCGTTGAGCGGAAGGTATCCCGCAGAGTCGGCGGCGATGGCACGCTGGCCTTCGTCGGAGAGCACCATGCGCATGTACTCTTTACCGAAACCGTCGAGCGGCATGCCCTTGCCTACGCGGAGGTACATGTAGACGAAGCGGTCCAGCGGGTAGCGGCCCGCGGAGATGTCCGCAGCGCTACCAGTCGAGAGAGCGCCGGTATCGCTCTTCAGTCCAATGACCTTGACGCTGTCGAGCGGGATGTTCAGCGCTGTGATGCCGATTGCGGCGGGGTCTTCATTCACTCGTTTCGCCACGTCGGCGTAACGCGCCTCGGCGACGTAGCGATGATTCATATTCAAACCGGCCATCTTGTCCGTGCTGAGGAACTCACCAGCCTGCGGGTCTTCGGAGTCGGTGTAGTCGCTGGTGAGAGGTCCTGCGGGGTGAACCTCGCGGTCCGCGAGGGGCCCAGTAACGCCCGCCTGTGCCCAGGTGGCGATATCGCCGGCGGGGCCGCCAACCGTGAAGATCCGTGTGAGTTGCGCCATGGACAGGCTGGCGACAGGATTGCCGGCATTCACAATTACGCCTAGCGCCGGTACAACGTTGCCCGCCGACAGCGAGGCGTGTGCGATCCGAAAGCCGACGGGTTCTGCGGCAATCTTCAGGTTATCGCCGAGCCCAATGCGCGTGTACTCGCAGCCTAGCGGCGCCAGCAAGCTGCGGTCAAACGTGAGGGCGGCCATCGCTGAATAATTGTCGCCTTCGAGGACTGCAAATTTAACGCCAGGGTGAGTCATGACGAAAAGCGCGTTCAGTGCTCGCACAACACCCGCCAGCTTCGCGGACGCGACGATCTGTATGGTGCCGTCAGGCTGGACATACGCTGCATGTTCGCGCGGCGAAACTCGTGGCGCCTGATATGCCATCTGACTCTGCGCTTGTACCGCGAGGCAAACAGCCGGCAGGGCAAGCGCCAGTATGGACGGCGACCGGGTTATAACGGTGCGGTGACGATTGAGCGAAGTCATCATTCCGGAGATTGCCCCAATCACGCTTATTAGTAAATAAGCTTCAGCGCGAACTGCAGTTGGCGGCCTTGTGTGGCGGAGCTGGTGATCAAGCCCGCGGTGCTGGAGAGCGCGCCGCTAACGTTGTAAATCTGTGTCTGCGCGCTGGCGGGGTTCGAGAAGTTGGTATGGTTGGACGCGTTGAAAGCCTGGACCTGGATCTGCGCACGCAGCCGCTCGGTGATTGGCTGGTCGCGCATCAATCCGGTAGTCCAGTAAAAGAATCCTGGACCATCCAACGTATTGCGGCGACTCGTTCCCAGGCGCGGACCGTTGAGCCCGGTGGCGTAGTTGTAGGTCGTGGGGAAGGCGAAGCAAGTTGTGTCGACGTAGTTGACGTTGTGCCCGTTGGTGCATTTGCGATTCTGCACAACACGATCGGGAAACGCGAAAGGTTGCGAGCCGAGCAGTCCCAGCGGATCGCCCCCAATGATCGGTGTGAATGGAATACCGGTGCGAGCGCTGATGATGTTGTTGAAGGTCCAGTGCCGCAAAATCGACGTATAGACGCCGCCACGCTTGATATCCGGCAGCGGAGCAACGGCGTTCGCGCTGAAGACGTTGCGCAAATCAAAGTCGGAATTGGCGCGATCGAGGCGGAGGTCGAAAGAAGGCAGCCCGGAGACGGAGTTGCCGAATGAGGCCCCGGACACCGCAGAGGAGCTGTCGTCGATGGAATGGCTCCAGGTGTAGGCGACCTTTCCGGTGATGCCTTTGGGCGCGGAGTAGCTGAGGGACGCCTGCAGTGAGTTGTAAATCGAACTGCCCGCGAAGATGGTGTTGGATTCGGTACCGACGGCAGGATTGAGGATGAGTGCAGATCGCGCGGCCCCGGTGACCTTGAGGTCGGGCCAGTAATAATTTCCGTTGGGATCCTGTCCGAGGTAGGGCACGTTATTGATGTCGTTGGTGGTGAAGACTTGATGGACTCCATGCGAGGTGATGTACCCGATCTGCAACACGGTGTTATTGGTCAGTTGCTGCTGGATATTGACATTGCTTTGAATAACATAGCTGCGGGGCGGAGTGCGCGGTGTATAGATTTGGCGAAGCAGAGGCGTGGTTGTGTAGAACGGCGTGATGGGGAAAAGGCCCGAGCCGGTAGTGCCGGAGTAGGTAACGCGTCCTTCCTGATAGGTCGGCGCGCTGGAGATGATCTGCAGTTGCAGAAAATAGTTCAGCGGAAGAATGTCGTAAATACCGGATGCAGCGGAGAAGACGGTCTTGCCGTTCTTGTACGGATCCCAGGAGATGCCGACGCGGGGCTCAAAATTCTTGGAGGTCGGATTGTTGGTGAAGAAAGAGGGCTCGGACTGGGCAGTGGCCGAAGTTGGAGTGGCAAGTGACCCGAGACGGCCGCGTGACTCCGTTGTGTTCGTCGCCATCTCGTAGCGGAGCCCAAGGTTTACCGTGAGATTGGAGCGAAGCTTCCAGCTGTCTTGAACGTATGCCGCGTAAATAGTCTGGCGCAAATCGTGAGGAACCACGGGGGTAGCGGGCGTTCCACCTTCAAAGAAGGATGGGACATTGGTGAGGAAATTGTTGATCGAGCCGAAATTCCACTGGCCGTTTGGGAGGACGCCGCCAAGGGTGTTGTTTTGGTCGTATTCGATAGTGCCACCGAACGTGAATGAATGGTGGCCGATCACATAGCTTGCGTCGTCGTACAGTTGGTAGGCGTTGTAGTGAAAAGCGTTGGTGCCGACCGAGCCTGAGCCACCCTGGACGGTCGTCAATCCGGAGATGATGAGTTGCCCAACGTTGCGGCCGGTGTAGTAGGACAGCGCCGGATTGTTCACGGCCGGATTGAGTACCGACTTAAGATTCGGCGCGATGGCGACTGAGCGGTTGTATCCGAGACGGAACGAATTCGCCAGCCGCGACGTGAAGATATGCACCTCCTCCACAGAGGCAGTGGTGCGGCGCGAAATGGCTTCGTCATAGAGAGTATTGGTGCCATCTGCCGAGTCCAGCGCAGCGGTGTCATACAGCAGCGTACCGTGCAGCGAATCTCTCTGCGAGAAGTTGTGGTCCAGGTGAATCGTCGAGAAATCTTCGTTGCTTACTTGGGTCGTATTGAAATTGAATTGTCCTGTGTTGCCGTTGATAGTGCCGTTGGGCGTGGGAAAAAGCGCGAGGTATGGAGGAACGGCAGCGTTGACTGCCAACTGCTGAAGGCCTGCGGTGCCGGTGGGAGCGGGTGTGATGGTGCCCGGGAGATTGCAGGGGGCTTTGCCGTTGCCGGTGCAGGTAACCAGACCGGTCCGAGCGTTGGGCGAGAGGACCGTGGACTGTATCGAAACTCCCTGTGCCTGGCGGAAGCCCTCGTAGTTGGCGAAGAAGAATGTCTTGTCCTTGATCACGGGTCCGCCAATTGTGGCGCCAAACTGATTGCGCCGGAACGAGGGCTCGCCGCCACCCACCGGATCGAAGAAGCCGCGGGAGTCGAACGCGCTGTTGCGAAGAAAGTCGTACACAGAACCATGGACCACATTGGTTCCGGTTCGTGTGATGGAATTGATTACACCGCCGGACATGCGGCCATACTGTGCGGGAGCGTCAGAGGTGACCACAGAGAACTCCTGCACCGCATCAACCCCGAGCGTGGCGCCTGAAACCGAGCCCGGTCCGCCGTTTGCATAATCGTTGATGTTGACGCCGTCCAGCCGGTAGCTGTTCTGCTGTGGCCGGTTGCCGCCAATGGTGAGCTGCGCGCCCAGACCGCGCGACAAGCGCGTGGTCGCGGTGGCGGCCCCCGCGAATTGCGTAAGAATCTGCGAAACGCCGGAGTTCAGCGTTGCGAGGGTCGTCCAATCGCGGCCATTCAACGGCAAATCGCGAGTCTGCTTGCCATCGACTACACCTTGGACCGAGGTTTCACCGAGATTGACCTGGTTCGCCGACGATTCAATCGTCACTGTCATTTCGGCCGCAGCTACCGCCACCGAGATGTCGAGGTCGCGGACCACGCCAACCGTCAGCACCACGTCCTTCAGCACATTCTTGCCAAAGCCGGGTGCGGACGTGGTGACGCTATAGCTGGCCGCGTTCAGGTTTGGAGCCGAGTAGAAGCCGTCGCCATTCGTAACAACATCGCGGGATACGCCCGTTAGCTGTGCGGTAATGCGAATCTGCGCATTGGGAACCGCAGCGCCGGTGCCATCCGTCACGGTGCCCTGGAGGGTCGCGGCTGCGCTCTGCGCACGGGCGGGGAGAGCAGCCAGGACGGCGATGATTGATGCAAAAACAATTCTGCGGAAACCTGTGGTCATTGGAACTCCTGAGATAACGCAGACAGCAAGGCCTGAAGAAACCTGAAAAGGCGCGGGTCTGGGACAACAGCATTTATAAGCCTCGAAATGAAGGAAGTCTAAACCTCAGATGAAAAGAGCTTCATGCACTTTGCAGCCGTCTTGAGCAAGCTCCGAGCGATGGACAAACATCCCTGGAAACAGCTACTTTCACCTCACCCGCAACAATCGCTCTCACACGGTGAATACCTTTTCATGGACTCTTCAGAGGTTGTTCACTTCCATCGCTTGGAGTGATGAGGTCGCTTGGAAACACACACGGAAAGGCCCTCGATCTACCACATGAAACCCCTCTTCGCTGCCGCTCTCCTTCTGCCTGCCTGCATTTGCTCGGCCGCGCAGAATCTTGAAACCCCCGCGCCGCGGCCTGATCCTCCGCTGCCTTACAGCGCCACGGTCGACCCGGCCATCCCCGCCTACAGGCCGGTGAAAGGTTTGTCGGGAACACTGAAGGGCGTCGAATCGAATACGGTGACTGTGCTGCAGCAGAAGTGGATCGACGGCTTCACCAAGATCTATCCCAACGTAAAGATTTCCGTCGACATCGGCGGTTCCGGGCAAGGCGGCCCGCGGCTCACCAACGGCTCTGCGGATTTTGCTTTCATCGCACGCGAGATGATGGGCCGCGAAGAAACACCCTTCATTGACAAGTTCGGCTATAGGCCATTGGCGATCTCCGTCTCCGGCGGAAGCCTCGCGGTGAAGGCTTTCACGGACTGCGTCGTGTTCATCGTGAACAAGGACAATCCGTTGAACGAAATCACCTATCCGCAACTGGACGCAATCTACTCCGCGACACATAATCGGGGCATCAAGGAATCGATCACGACCTGGGGACAACTTGGGCTGACCGGCGAATGGGTGGATAAGCCGATTCATGCGTGGGGCGTGGAAATTCCGAATGGCTACGACAATTTCGTGAATATGCATGTGCTCGCGAATGGCCAGTGGCGGGAAGGCATTCAGTCGCAGAAGACCGTCATTCCGCTCTCGGACAAAGTTGCGGCAGACAAGTATGCGATCAGCTACACCGGCCTCGCATGGGACACCAACCCCGGGACCAAAGTGCTGAGACTGAGTGTTCATCCGGGTGACCCGGCAATCGAGCCCACTTTCGAGAACGTGACATCGCAGAAGTATCCGCTAGCACGCACAATCTACATCTTTGTCAATCGAGAGCCGGATAAATCGCTGACCCCTGTGCTGCGTGAGTTCATCCGTTACACGCTAAGCCGGGAAGGCCAGCAGGCGATTGTCGACGACCGCATCTTCACTCCGCTGCCTGCGGCGATGGACGCGACTGAAGCCAAGAAATTGAATTAGCGCGAAGATCTGAGCGGAGCTTTCGTTTGCGAATCGTGTCCAAGAAATCGGCTTGCTGGCTGCCTGCGGGTTACCTGCTGATGACGGCGGCACCGATGCTCGTCGCTCAGGAGCAGTATCCCAAGCCATTGATTCACACTCCGGCCGACCATCCCGCAGCCCGTGTTCTGCTGTTGAGCGTGGATGGCCTGCATGCCGTAGACCTCGCCAACTGGATTGCCGCTCATCCCCATTCCGCGTTAGGGGAGTTGAGCGCACATGGCGTGACCTACACCAACGCTCACACTCCCATGGCCGATACGGCGGCAGGCCTGTTGGCGCTGACCACGGGCGGTACGCCGATCTCGACCGGCATCATCAGCAGCAACGGCTACGATCACGCCTTGTCGCCGCCCGGATCGAGATGCAAAAGCAGCGGCGCATCCATCGCACTGGACGCAAGCTTTCGATCCGACGGTAGCTTCGACCCTTTGCGTGCGCCGCTTGATCCGCTCCACGGCGGCTGCAGCCCATTGTGGCCGCACAATTTGCTGCACGTGAATACAATTTTCGAAGTCGTTCGCGACAAGATTGGTCCAACGGCTTGGGCAGGAGAGAGCGCGGCAACTACGGATCTGCTGCGGGGCCCTTCCGGCAAAGGCTTGGACGATTCGTGCGGCTTCACTGCCGGTGTAGGGGATCAAGCGCGAGTCTCCGCAGTGCTGCGTTGGATCGACGGCCAGGACTGTGCGGGCAAGTCAGCGGTCCCGGTGCCAGCGCTGTTTGGCTTGAGCTTTACCGCGATTGCCACCGCGCAGTCCAATGCCGGGATGGGCTACGTTGATGCGACCGGCACACCATCGGCGGGCCTGGAGAAGAGCTTCGCTTTCGTGGACATTTCGATTGGTAGCCTGGTCCAGGAGTTGAAGACGAAGGGACTGTACGATTCAACTTGGATCTTTGTCGCTTCGCCATATGGCCAGTCGCCAATGGATGCCCGGAGGCGGAGAGTGATACCGCTTGCTCGCGTGCAATCGATTGCGGAAACGGTTCAGCCGGGCGTGGTAGCTCACATCACCGGGGGCGATGCGGTAATGATCTGGCTGACAGACCGCGCGAGGACCGCAGCGGTAGTGAAGACTCTCGGCGAGCAGGCAAATGCGATCGGACTACAGGAAGCCTATTCAGGCGCGCGCCTCTCGCTCACCCTCAACCCGCCCCAAAAGGATTCACGCATGCCCGACGTCATTTTGCAGCCAGAGCTCGGCGTGCTCTGGGAGTCTCCGAACGACACGAGCCTGGCAGCACACGGCGGCTTGCTTGACGAAGACACGCATGTCGCGCTGCTGATCTCCGGGGCGCAACTTACCGGCAGATACGACCCCACCTATGTACCAACCACGCAGCTTGGTCCCTTGCTGCTGCGTGCGCTCGGAATGGAGAAGTTTGATCTACAGGCATTGCATCTCGAACACTCACCGGCTCTCCCCGGCATCTTCTAGCGCGCAGGCACCAGCCGACGAAACGAGGACACAAGAATGAAGAAGCTTCTGCTCAACCTGCATCTTTACGTAGGCGTTGCCGCCGCGTTCTTTCTCATCTGCATTGGCGTGTCCGGAGCGATCATTGCGTTTGAACCCGAACTCAATCACGTGTTTCACCCGCAGCTAACCGACGTAACACCGACCGGGCCGTCGCTAAACTGGGACGTATTCCGAGCCCGCGTCGACGAGCAATCACCGGGATGGAAGCTGATCCGCTTCTATTTTCCGGATCGGCCAGATCGTTCGGTCTACGTGCGACTGCGCAATGGGACTACCCACAAGATTCATCACGTCTACGTCAACCAATACACAGGAGCGATCCTCGGTAGCACCGAGGACGGGAGTAACTGGATACTGAAGGTTCACGACCTGCATGTGAATTTCCTGTCGGGCAAGATCGGCAACCAGATCGTCACGTGGAGCACGGTCGGCCTACTCATCCTCTCGATCTCCGGCATCTTCCTGTGGTGGCCGCGCAGGATCTTTCGCACGCGGCGAGGAACGGCGTTGCCGCGATTCAATCGCGATCTTCACCTCACCGTGGGCTTCTGGTCCTCCATCGCGATGTTTGCCTTCGCGGTCACAGGCCTCAGCCTGCACTATCAGACGGGAAAGCTGCTCGGCCTGCTGAACACGCCCACAGCCGCCGTCTCCATGCCCGGACATGGTACGACGATTGAAGGCATGATGGCGACCGCGCGCGAGGCGCTCCCCGGCGCCGATATTCCGCGTCTACTGCTTTCCGAGAAGAACGGCGACCCGGTCTTCCTCTATATGCGCTTCCCTGAGGACAAGACCCCCGCGGGGCGCAGCTTCACCACCATCGATCCGAAGACCGGCGCGGTGCTCAGCGTGGGCTCATCGAGAACGGCGCCCTTGATGCAAACCGCGCTGGTGCAGTGGACGCGGGAGATTCATACAGGGACCCTACTAGGGCTTCCATCGAAGATACTCGCGGTCTGCTTTGCGTTATTGCTCACGGTGCTCGCGATTACCGGCCCGCTGATGTGGATCAACAAATTGCGCTCCGCAGCGCGCGGCAGGAAGGCGCTGGAGCGACACAGAAGCAAGGAGCAGACGCTCGCACAGCCGGTCGCCAGATCTGTAGGGAGTTTGCGTTGAGCTCTGTTTCGCATGTTGCAAGGCGTGCTCTGACGATGGGAGGTGCCACGGCTCTTGCGGTTGCTGCCGTAGCACAAACGGCTGAGCTTCCTAACTACGTTCCCACTCGCAAGGTTTCCGGGACGATTCGTATCTGCGGCAGCCCTCAAATGGGAGACCTGCTGAAGGAGTATGAAAAGGGTTTCGCCGCCCTGCAGCCCGGTGTGCGCTTCGACGAACAACTCGCGAGTACAGTGACTGCGGTTGCAGGCATATCCTCGGGCAGCGCTGACATTTGCCTGTTGGGCCGGGAGATATGGCCCGCGGAGATACGTGCCTTCGAGACCGCTCGCGGCCATCCGCCGATGGTGATCGATGTTGCGACTGGCTCTTACGACGTGCCGAAGGCGACGTTTGCGTTGATGATCTTCGTACCCGCCGCCAACCCAATTGCAAGCCTTTCCACAAAAGAACTGGAGCGCATCTTCGCGGCGAGCGAAACGCCGATTGGCACCTGGGGCGAACTTGGACTGAAGGGCGAGTGGGCGGCGCGGCCGATTCACCTTTACGGTTTTGCGGTAAACAACGACAAGTCCCAGATCTTCAGCCAGCTGATCTTCAGCAAAGAAGGGAGATGGAGTCCGCGGCTCAAGGAGTTTTCGAATGCAGCGGGCACGGGCGGAGCGGACGCCGGAGAACTCATCGTCAGCGCCGTTGCGAATGATCCAGAAGCAATCGGCATTTCCAACGTCCACTATGCCACTGACCAGGTGAAAGCACTGGCGGTGCGAATTCCGACGCACCAGACTCCGATCGCGCCCACGCGAGAGCATGTCGCCGATCGAAGCTATCCATTGACGCGGGCTGTCTATATGGTGTTCGACAGGGATGCAGCGCATCCCGCAAGCGCGGCAGTCGTCGAGTTCGTACGCTATGTTCTAAGCCGTCAGGGGCAGCAGGCTGTGACCAGAGAAGGCAACTACCTTCCCTTGACTCCCGCCATCGCCACTGTTCAGCTGCACAAATTACCCACTCACTCCCGCTAAACCTGCAAAAAGATCGCGCACCCCTTCCTCTCTCTCCATCTACAAGGAAGGCGTGCGCGGGGTTACTTCAGGAGGAAAACTTTTAAGCCGCGACCCTCACGCGGGCGCAAAGAGCTTCTTGGCGGACGGTAGCTTCGCCTTCATCTCGTCGCGAGTCTGGGTGGAGATCTTTTCGAATACCGACTTGTCGTCGCCTTCCTTGTAGTTAAAGACAACGCCCAGCGCGCCAATGGTTTTCCCGGAAGCATCCTGCAGGACCAACTCATCCTCGAAGTGAGCACCGTTGACCTCCAGGTTGTCCTTGCCGGTATGGACGCAGCGCATGTCGTCTTCGTCGCCGATCTTCCCGATGCGGCCAAAGTTGGAAGCGACGATGAGGTTCTTGTGGCCAGGCGGTGCGGCATGGATGGCAATCAGCAGAATCTCCGGATGCTTTGCCAGCGCTTCATCCACTAATTTCTGCGCAAATGGAGCTGGCTTGGTATAGGTCGCGTCCATCTCTTTGGCTTCGACCTTGCGCATCCCGGCAACTGCTTGTTCGCGCGTTTGTTGTGCGAGCGCAACCACGGTGAGGGTCGCGAACGATAGGAAACAGAGTGTGGCGGCTAGTTTCTTCATGGAACTTCGGTTCTCCTTGAACTGCACTCTAACCGAATCCACGCATGCGCGGACACGGAGTGAATCACTTAACTTCGTACGTAAATATCTTGGCCATCGCCTTCGTTTCACCCGGCGAGGCGGCCAGGAACAAGCGGTGCATCGCTGGGATCAGCAGCGCCGTCTTTGCGCCGGGTGCAGTTGTCACCTTTTCGACCATCTTCAGGTGATTGGGATCGCTGGTATCGTAAATCCCCATGTAGCCTTCGCCCCCTGGAACGTAGAGGCGGTGCGCTGCCGGATCGTACTGCACCTCATCGGCGCGCAGCGGTCCTGGCTGCGTTCCGACGACGGCCCCAGTGTCCGAGTTCATGACGACCACCATGCCTGGCGTGCGCGTCACGACATACAGCCTATGT
>JALYIG010000013.1 GCA_030775885.1 Acidobacteriota bacterium
TGCTGGTCCAGCCGTTGCCCATGCGCTCCCAGACCGCCGGTGAAGGCACGATCGCGGGCACGGTGACTGACACCACTGGGGCGGTGGTCGCGAACGCCACGGTGACAGCGATCAACGGGGCAACCAACGTATCGACTCAGCGCACAACGTCCTCTGCAGGGTCTTACACGATCTCCCCGCTGCTTCCCGGGACCTACTCGGTGACGATATCGGTGCAGGGCTTCAAGACCTTCCGCCAAGATAATCTGGTGGTCAACGCTCTGGGTTCGGCGACGTTGAATGCTGTGTTGATCCTGGGGTCGGCAACCGAGACGGTGACTGTGACGAGTGCGCCTCCCCTCCTCGATACCGACAACGCGACGCTGGGGACGGTTGTCGAGAACAAGACGTACAGCAATCTGCCGATCCTGATGAGCACCATCACATTCGCGCAACGCGACCCAACCGCGTTTGCATCTTTGACTCCCGGCACGCAGGCGAGTACCAGTTCGCTGCGGCCCGCCATCGTTGGCGGCATGGGCAATAACCTGCAGCAACTTTATCTGGACGGAATCCCGGCCGAGACGGTCAACCAGCAGGGCGACACTCGCCTGGTTGGTTTGAACGTGGACGTGGATGCTGTCGACCAGTTTCAGGTGTTGACCAGCATTCCACCCGTCGAGTACTCCGGTGCAGGTGCCCTGAACTTCACCATGAAATCAGGTGGCCTGAAGTATCACGGTCAGGCGTCCGATTTTGTACGCAATACGATCTTCGATGCCTGGAGCTTCACCAACAAGTGGGTGCCGGCGCTGGGCTCCTCCGTCGCGCAGTGCATCGCTTCAGCGAATCGGTCTCTGTGTCAGCCAAAGCCCTATGAACATCAGAATGAGCTGTCCGTATCGGTTGGCGGCAAGGTCCCTTTCACACATGACAAGCTATTCTTCTTTGTGGCGTACGACAAATACAAAGGCAATGGACCTGGGCCAGGCTCTCCGGCCTTTATCACGGTTCCCACGCTACTGATGCGCTCGGGTGATTTCACGGAACTGAACGGCAATATCGGTAACGGCGGGCAGGTTGGTGTGGCCGGCAACCCGGCAGGCACAGGCAATGTCAATCCTGCGATTATCTACGACCCGCTGACCAACACCTGCGTTGGAACGGTTTGCAGCAGAACGCCATTTCAGGGTCTGAAGAATGGCGTGCCGACGTACAACATCATTCCCTCCGCCGACATTTCCCCTATTTCTCAGAAGCTGCAGTCGTTTCTGCCGGCACCATCCAATCCAAACGCGATTTCAAGCAACTACATCGGCACACGCGTGAGCGGAAACGATAACCACCTAACCGACTATCGCGTCGACTATGACCTAAGCAGCAAGCAGCGCCTGTCGACGCTGGGAGCGATTGGTGTCAACCACTTCCTCAACAACTTTGGCGCTCCGTTTCTCCCGCTACCGTATGTCGGCGGCGACTTGGCCAGCGTTTACCCCAAGCAGTTCGTGGTTGAAGACACATTTACCTTCAGCCCGCGTATCGTGAACCAGTTCAAGTACGGTTATACCCGCTTCTTCATGGACATTCGGGATGCAACCGACGGCATCGCTGCCTATGGCGCGCCGGCAATGGGCATCACCAACTTGCCATCTCCCGCGGGCCAGGCCAGCTCTGACTTTCCCAACGTGACGTTTAGCGCGAATCCGACAGGCATCAGTTCGACTGCGATTCAGAACTGGAAGTCAGGCGCCGCTGCCGCAAGCACGATTACAACTCCGTCAACATTTGCCTTGGTAGACAATGTTCAGTGGCAGAAAGGCAAGCATGCGCTGACATTCGGCGGGAGCCTCTTATTTCTGGAGGTCCACAATACTGGCACGCGAGGCCCGACCGGTCTTCTGACGCTTCCCTACAACGCGGTCACTACGGCCAACTACGTGGCCAATAGCGGTACTCTGGCAACCACCAACACAGCAACGCAGGGCGCAGGGTATTCTTACGCAAGCTTTCTCATCGGCGCGGTAGGCGGATCTCCCAGCATCGGCCTGAATCCGCTGGTGCAACAGATTGACAGCCGCTACAGGACGTTTGCGCCATACGCCGCCGACACCTGGAAGGTCACGAACAAGCTGACCGTCGACCTTGGATTGCGGTGGGACTATCTGCAGCCGTACCACGAGTTGAAGAACCACTTCACGTTCATGAATCCTGCCCTGACCAACCCCTCCACAGGCACGCTGGGGGCGCTCCAGTTTGCCGGCAACGGTGTTGCACCGGCTTTCTGCAATTGCAGGACCCCAGTGCAGACCGATTGGAAGAACTTCGGTCCTCGGGTTGGAGTCATCTATGCGGTGGATGAGAAGACCGTGATTCGGGCCGGCTTTGCCCTTGTCTACTCATTTGGCGGTGGCACGGGCGGAGGGCGTACGAATGGCGGCGGCGGTCTTGGCGCAGGGCAGTCCCTGGGTTACACCACAGTAGCGTCCGCAACCACGCCCGAGGTCACCACGGGTGCGGGTGCTGCGCCTGCCTTCTGGCTCAACACGCAGGCTGGGTACCTGGGAGCGGCAGCCAGTTCGGCGCTTGGACTAACCTATCCTGCGACTCCCACCGACGCTCAGTTGGCGAGCGAAGGAGGATTGAATGCCGGCAACTATCTGGCTAACGGCAAGGTTGTAACCGCGGCCAGCCTGGCCTACGAGGATCCGATCACCTCTGGAGTTCCGCCGGAGTTCACGCTGTATAACTTTGGATTCCAGAGAAGCGTGACCCGGGATCTGACCTTGATGGTGAATTATGCGGGCAACCAGGCACATCATGTATTTGAAGTAGGTGCAGGCGGAAATCCGCGTGGATACTGGACCAACCAACTGAATCCAGCTTACCTGCCAGCTCTGGGCGGGGTGCTTGACAGCGCCAACGCAAAGCCAATTCTAACTGCTCCAGCAACCTCGGCCAACGTCGCCAAAGCACGCACCGCGTCAGGCCTCGCGCTTCCGATGCCGGGCGGAGACTCGGGCTTCTTTGTCACCGCGGCCAACGCATTCCCATCGAATGCCTCGCTCACGCTGGCACAGGCGCTGGTTGCCTTCCCTCAGTACAGTGGTGTCTCCGACGGCTGGGGTTCCAATGTTCAGAACTTCTCCTACAACTCGCTTCAGATCACGCTAAGCCAGCGCAGCAGCCATGGTCTGACTTTCAATATCAACTACACCTACTCGAAGAACATCGGTGACGATGGCTCGTTCCGATCCGGCTACGACCTTCCCGCCGCAGCCCTTGATGGAGGGACTCACGACTGGAAGCAAAACCGCATCGATCGCTCCTGGACTACGATTTCGCAACCCGAAGTGCTGAATATGTATGGCGTCTACGAGATGCCCTTCGGCAAGCGTGGGCATATGGGCGGGGAATCTTTGCTGATCCGCTCGCTGCTTGGTGGGTGGGTAGTTTCGAGCATCTACCAATATGCTTCCGGCGCGCCGATTGCGGTCGTTTCCAGCTCCTGCACAGGGCAGGCAGCAAACGCCGGTCAATGCATGCCGAGCCTTACTCCGGGAGCATCGAACGCCCGCGCCGGCGGAAGCTATGGCACCGGCCCCAACGGAACCGTATTCAGTAACCTTGGCGCGGGGGGGATCAAGTATCTCGACTCCACTGCGTTCATCCAGCCTCAGGACCTATCCGCGGCTCCCAATGTGGCGCATCAGTACAAGATTGGCAATGCTCCTCGCACCGCGCCGTTTCAACTCCGCAACCCGGGTCTGCAAAACGTGAATGCGGCGATCAAACGCAGCTTCCCAATACACGAAGGGATCGCCCTCACAATCGAGGCGGATTGCAGCAACGTGTGGAACAAGGTGCAGTTCAGCGGACCTAATGCATCGTGGTCAACAACGGCGAGCGCACCGAACAATGCGTTTGGTCAAATCAGCGGGATTGCCAATCTACCGCGGAGCTGGCAGTTCGCCGGTCACTTTACCTTCTAGAAGCGCCGTAGCAGCAAGTGTTGGATCGTGGTGCCGGCCTGGCTTTCCTGTGGGAAGTCAGGCCGGCATCTTTGGGTACGTTCGGAGTCTCCAAGCAGAGGTGGACGAATGCTCCATGGATCGAAGCACGCTGAAAGTCCTGGCTATTTTGTGCCGTGTGTTCTCAAAGCGCTTCAACTGCTTGAAATGTTGCGGAAGACACGCGAAGGATTGCGCACGGAGGATCTGCTCGGGACAACAGGATACTCTCGCAGCACGCTCTACCGCATCCTGCGGACTATGACCGCATGTAAATACATCAAGCAGGACGCGCAAGGCTCCTACCATCTCAACCCGGACGTCATCCGGGTTTCAGATTCGGATGACGACGCGCCGCATGCAATTCATCGATCCAGACTGACACGCCCACCCCAGAATGACGATGGAGAATTTGAGCGCTGGGGTGTGCGCTTTCGATCCGACGGCAGCCGAGTGACAACACCTGTCGAATCCGGCACCGGGACCCCGCCCTTGCAATGTGAAGATAATTCTGCTGTGCCGTCGGCAGTGGTCGAGCCCGTATCCTGCACGGCATGAGGCCGTGCCAAGTGGCGCCTCCACCCACACTTGGGCCGCACTTGGATCACCAATATCATTCGCCTTCACTCTTGCGTCTAAGGTGCTGGAACCAGCAGGAGCAAGGATGCCCCGAAGACAACGAACGAAATCAAGAAAGTGACAACCATGAATCCCATCATGCGACGCATCTTTATGCCGGCAATCGCGAGGATGGGCAGGGCAAAGAAGGGCTGAAGCATATTTGCGACTGACTCCCCCATCGCCACGGCCATGGTTGTGCCAGCGTAGGAGGCATGGAGGTCACGCGCTGCTGGGATGGCGAAGGGACCCTGTACAGCCCAGTGACCGCCTCCGCTCGGCACAAATAACGTGATTACCAGCGAAGTCAGGTAGGTGAAGAACGGCAACGTGTGCGAGGTGGAGAAGCTGATGAATATCTTCGACAGCACCGCAGCGAGTCCTGTGGTCGTAATAATACCCATGAGTCCACCGTAGAGCGGATACTGCAAAATGAGCGGCCCGGTGATTCGCGCTGCGTTCTTGATGGCTGCAATATAAGCAGCCGGTCTCCAATGAAGCAGAAGACCTGCCATCAATAAAGTCATAATGACTGAATTCAGGTCGACGCTCCACCGGTTTCGCCTGAGTTCGAAGAAAATAGCACACAGCCCGAAGAGAGCAAGCAGGACGTTCAATATCCAGGCGTTGTCGAGTCTTGCCGCAACCGTGTTGTCGGCCTTCTCAGCCATTGGTTTGTAAGCATCTTCCGCGCGGAGACGGTCGGGGTCAGCGGCGATGGTATTGGCTTCAGTAGGCGCGAGAAAACGAAACACAACCGGCAAGACAAGAAAGAGAACCGCAATGGGGATCAGATTGAACCGGGTGAAGACCGTTTGAGTTAGAGGAAGACTTTGGCCGGTAATCTTCTCGACGATATTGAGGGCCGACCCATGCGTCGCCTGCGAGAGCGCGATCGAGCCGGAAAGTCCTTCGGTGGAGATGACGAACCCCGTATAGGCCGCGGCAACCAGCCAGCCAAAGTCCATGCGGACGCGCTTGGCAATCTCACGGGCGATAAGCGCTGCCGTGACCAGGCCCAGCCCCCAGTTGAGCCAGGAAGCAATCATACTCACGACGATAGTAAGCGAGATGGCCGAGAGAGGAGTGGTCGCAAATGAGGCAAGCTTCGCAAGACCGCGATGCACCACGGGCGAGGTAGCCAGCGCGTATCCGGCGACCAACATAATCACCATCTGGAAGGCAAACGTAAACAGACCGAAGACACCGGCATACCACGCGGCGAGAACACTCACCGGAGTGGCGTTGGGCGCGAACCTTAGCGCCAGCAAAGCCCCGACGAACGTCAGTAGCACCGCGAAGACGAATGGATCCGGCATCACCTTCTCAAACAGGTAGACGAAGACTGCGGTGACGCGCCCCAGAATGGACTGCTTCTGTGACGCGATCGGTGCTGTTTCTAAAGGCATCATGTCTCAATCCTCTGGCTAGAGAAGGCAATCAAAACAGCATCACAGATCGTCCCGTAGGGGGAGATTGAAGACTTGGCTGCCAGATCGAGTGCAAGCATCTAAGTAGTGCCTCCTACACGCAAGCGGACAGACTCGCTCTCCGTTGACGTTGAGAGGCACTGCCAGACAAGGGCTCAGGATCCACCGACTCGCGTATCGATAAAACCAGACACAGCTCGCCCCACCCCCCAGACCAACAAGTGCCGGAACGCTTGCTCCGGCACTTCTGGAGTCACCCTAGAAGACAACCTTCATGCCAAGTTGAATCTGCCGTGAACTGGTCGACGTTTGGTCGAGAGCAGTTGTCAGGGCAGTGCCATTCGCATCGAACACGGAGTTATTCTGCCCGCCCGTATTCAGGAAGCCGGGCGACAGGTAGTTAGTGTGGTTGAAGATGTTGAAGAACTCCGCGCGGAACTGAAGATTCATTGCCTCGGAGATCGCCGGGATCTTCGCGTTCTTGAACAGCGACATATCGAACGTCGTGAGCCGCGGACCGTAGAAGCTGTTCCGCCCTGAGTTGCCGACAACGTTCGAGCAGAACTGACGGCCCGACGGTGCTTTGGTAGCCGTCGCAGGATAGTTCGGGAATGAGTTCGGTGCACAGCCCAGCGGATTGCTGCTGGACGCGGCCGCCAGCGACAACGGTGCGGTCGGGGGCGTGAAGCAGTTGGGATCAATAAATTGTGCGCCGGTCGACGTGTGCCGGACGCCCGGAGTGGGATTGCAGCCGGGCAACAGGTCGGCGAGGTCCATCGAGAAGTCGCCGTTGAAGCCGGAACCCAGTGGATCGTTGCCGCCGCCAATTGTCACCGAGAAAGGTGCGCCGGTCTCGGCCGTGAGAATCCCGCCCAACTCCCAACCACGCGCAATGACGTTCGCAAACGCGTTGTGCATGTCGGGCACCGGAATCTGCCAGATGATGTTACCGGTCGCAACCTGCCGCAGATCGAAGTCGCACGGGCCAACGCGATACGATTTTTGTGACAGCAACGGAACCGCAATCGAGTTCAGAAACGTGTCCCCTGTAACCGGAGCAGAACTCAGATCGTTGCAGTGGCTGTACGTGTAGGAAAACTGCCCCTGTACTCCATGCGACATGCCCTTCTTGAGCTGTGCCTGGAGCGCCTGGTAGCTCGATGCGCCGTCGAAGATAACCGGACGAATTCCTGACCCGCCAGCCCAGTTCGGGTCGACGCGAACGCCGGGCGACGCCGGGAAGACCAGCCCGACGCCCGCAACGTTGGTAGCGGGAACCAGATTGATATCATCCGCCGCAGCCGACAGATGCACCGAGCGCGATCCCACATAACCGACCGAGGCCGTGAACCCCTGACCCAGGTCCTGCTGAATATTGGCGCTCCAGTTATATACTGCGGCGCGCTTTGGGTCCTGCTGGATGTACCGGTTGCGGATCCCCTGCGGATTGAAGCTGACATTGGGATCGGCAACACCCGTTCCCAGAGTCGTGGCCGGATCGTTGCCCACAATCTGGAACGGAGCTGTCGCCGCGGTGTTCAGCGCAAACTCGTACGGCAGCGGAAGCACGTCAAACATGCCGAATGCCGCATGAATAGCCGTCTTGCCGCCTCCCGTCGGATCCCACGCAAAGCCCAGCCGCGGCTCGAAGTTCTTGGTCGTCGGGTTCGTCCGGATCGGACTGTCCGTCCCCACCGGACCGCATGCCGTGGCGCTGGCCGTGCAGTTCACAAGAGTCGTGATCTGCTGGAAACCGGCCGCCGCCACGGTGTAGCCATTCACGGTGTACGCCGCCACCGTGTTCGCGTCCTTCGGGCGAGTCGTGGCCTCATACCGCATGCCAAGATTCACCGTCAGACGCTTGGTAACGTGCCAGTCGTCCTGAAAGTAAAACGCAAACAGGCTCTCGCGGAATGCAACCGGCGTCGAACCGCCCGGAGCCAGCGCGTTCAACTTGTTCGGGGTATTCGCCAGGAACTTCGCGAGCGTGTATGTGTTGAACCGGCCGTTCGGGCTTAGTTGCTCGAGCACGTTGTAATGCATGCGCTCAAACGCGCCGCCCACGCTCATCGAGTGATTGCCCTTGGTGATGAACGCGTCGTCGTAGATCTGCGTCGACGTCCAGTCGTGGTTGAACTTATTGAAGCCACCCAGTCCGTATGCAGTCGTAAGCCCCGAAACCGCAAGCTGCGGAGGCGCGGAAGCACCAGGCGCTACCGCCAAGGCCTTGCTCGTTCCTACCGCGCTGCCGGAGACGGGGTCGTTGATCAGTCCCTTGATCAGGCTCACGCCTCCGCGGAAGGTGTTCACAATCGACGAGTTGAAGACATGCGTCTCTTCCGCTGTGTACAACTGCCTCCGCGAAAACACCTGGTGAACTGTGTTGCCCAACGGATCCGCCTGCGTCTGCGGACCCGAGTCGAAGAAGTACGTACCGTCCAGAGCATCGTGGCCGGAGAGCTTATGGTCGATGCGTGTGATGATGTAGTTCTCGCTCGCCCGCGTCGGCTGCGCCGAGTTGAACGACTGCACTCCGATGCCTCCCGGATTGGTGTCCGCCGCGCCCGCCGGAGCAATCGGCCAAAGCGCAAGATACGGAACAACCGCCGGAACTGCCGCCGCCCGTGCTCCAGCGTTCGGGACCTTCAGAATCGTCGACACCGGCTGACTCTGCCGAATGCCTTCATACGAGACAAACATGAACGTCTTGTCCTTGATAATCGGTGCGCCGCCCGATGCTCCGAACTGGATGCGACGGAACGACGGAATCGACGGGCCGTCAAAGTAATTGCGCGCATCGAAGATCTTGTCGCGGTCAAAGAAGAACGCGCTGCCATGCACATGGTTGGTTCCGGATTTTGTAATCGCGTCCACCACTGCGCCCGAAGTCCGCCCGTACTCCGACGTGTAGCTGCTCGTCAGCACCGAGAACTGATCGATGGCATCGACGCCGAGGTTCACTCCTGTCGCGCCCCCTGGTGCCGCGTTCGTGTAGTCGTTGATCACCATGCCGTTCAAGCGGTAAGTGTTCTCGTTCGGCCGATGGCCGCCATCCGAAAGCTGGTTCCCAAAGCCCCGGTTGCCCTTGTTCGCCGAGAAGCCCGTCGTCGCCTGGTTCGGCACGGAAAGCACGCCCGGTTCCAGCGTCGCCAGCGAAGTCCAGTCACGGCCGTTCAGAGGAAGCTCGCGGACAGTGGTCCCGTCAACGGTTGCACTGAGTGTGGAAGAGGTCGCCTGGACCGAAGGCGGCGCAGTCTGGACGACCACCGTCTGGTCGACCCGGCCGACCGTCATCACGGGACTAAAAGTCTGTTGCGCGCCGACTGTCAGCACGATGCCCTTCTGAAGCGTGGTAGAGAATCCCTTAGCCGAAATCTTGATCTCGTAGTTTCCTGGATTCAGGTTCGGTGCCGAATAGAACCCTTCGGCGTTGGAATTCACATTGCGGATGGCACCGGTATCCGTGTTCCGTATCTGGATCGAAGCGTTTGGCACCAGCGCGCCGGACGGATCGGTCACGGTTCCGGACAGGGTGGCGCCTGAGACCTGGGCTTCGGCAGTTCGCGATCCGGCAATAGCAACCACCAGCAACAACATGCAACCTGCGAATCCCAATGAGACGATCGCTTTCAAACAGGACATTGCGTTAGATTTCATGGGTCTCCTCAAGAATGGAACTGCAGCATCTATAGTTCTTTCCCAGCACTCGGCGTAGGACGGTCTCTGACTCTAGGATGAATTGATGAAAGCCAGCGGATCATACGTCCCAAATAGGACAAACCTCAAGCCTTTCCAAGTCAGCAGTAAGGCATCCGTAGGTAACTGACCGGAGCCAATTAAATCAGTAGTTTGCGAAGACAGATAACCGTGGATCGGCTTCCGATTAAGTTTGACACCCCTATATCCGGTGCCTATACTTCAACTGCTTATGGCAACTTCCCCTATTGAAGCGCAGACCAAGATAATCCGTTTTGGTCTGTTTGAGGTCGACCTCGATGCGAACGAACTACGCAAGAAAGGAGTGCGCCTTAAACTGCAGGACCAACCCCAGAGCTTGCTCAGAATCCTGCTGGAGCATCCGGGAACTCTTGTGACCCGCGACGACCTTAGGAATCGCCTCTGGAAGCCCGGCACCTACGTCGAATTCGACCACAGCCTTAATACTGCGATGATGCGGTTGCGCGAGGCTCTGGGCGACTCCTCCGACAACCCCATGTTTATCGAAACCGTGCCCAGAAAGGGATATAGGTTTATTGCTCCCGTGCACGGGATCGAGAGTGACCCGGTGCCCGTCATGAAGCCCACGCAGTCTGTGATCTCCGCGCCATCGGTCGCAGAAAACGAGCTCTCACCGAATGTGGAAACTCCTAGGCGCGGACCAGACACCCCGAAATCCAGCCGTCCGATTCGGCAGGTATCGTTGAGCCGCGCGCTGCTCGCCGGACTTGTGCTGATCTCGTTTGTCGTCGCCGGACTCTATATATTGAGACAGAAACTGGGCTACGTCGCTCCTGAGACCAGGCAGATCACCTCGATCGCCGTCCTGCCGATGGAAAATCTATCCGGCGACTCCAATCAAGACTACTTCGCCGACGGCATGACCGATGAGCTTATCGCGAGTCTGGCTCGCATCAGTTCCCTGAGGGTTATCTCGCGCACCACTGCGATGGATTACAAAGGCAAGCACGAATCACTCGAGAAGATAGCCCATGACCTGCATGTCGACGCGGTGGTTGAAGGAACAGTTCTGCGTGCCGGCGATCGAGTAAGGATCACCGCCGAGCTCGTACAGGTCTCAACGGATCGCCATCTTTGGGCTGACACATACGAGAGTCAACTGGGTGACATCCTCGACCTCCAGAATCAGGTCGCTACCGCCATCGTGAGTCAGATTCGCATCAAGCTGACTCCTCAGGACAAAGAAACTCTTGCAACTTCCCGCCCCATAAACTCCGAAGCGTTCGAGGACTATTTGAAGGGTCGGTATTACTGGGGCAAGCGGTCGGAGGACGCCCTGGGCAAGGCTATCCATTACTTCCAGTCCGCTACTGAAAAGGATCCCAACTACGCGCTCGCCTATGCAGGCCTGGCGGACTGTTACGGAATCCTGGGCGCGGCCATTGTTGGCACAGTCCAGACGAATGAAGTTGCGCCTAAGGCGGAAGCCGCTGCAAAGAGGGCCGTCGAACTGGATCCCGCGCTGGCGGAGACGCAGACGGCGCTGGCAACGGTTCAGTTCAACGACGATTGGAACTGGAAGGCCGCCGAAACTGGTTTTCGCCGCGCCATTCAACTCAACCCCAGCTATGCAACTGCGCATCAACGCTACTCGCTTTATTTGATGGCCATGGGACGAACACAAGAAAGTCTCGTGGAGATGAACCGGGCACGATCCCTGGATCCGTTGTCGCTTAGCATGAACTTCAGTCTGGGCTGGAGACTCTACATGGCGCGGCGATACGACGACGCCATCGCTCAGTTGCTCAACACCATAGAAATGGACCCGACCTATCTGCTGGCGCATATCGTTCTTGGCCAGTCCTACGAGCAGAAGGGGCGCTACGCGGATGCGATCACCGAATTACAGAAAGCCGCCGCGATCGCACCGAATAGTCCGCCAGTGCTGGCCGCTCTTGCACACGTGGAGGCGGTGTCTGGCAAACGGACCGAGGCGTTGCGTCTGCTGGAGGAACTGAAATCACAGTCCCCAAGCCGCTACGTGTCACCCTTCTATCTAGCGTATGTCTACGCGGGACTCGACGATCATCGACAGGCTCTCGCCTGGCTCGACAAAAGTTACGAAGATCGATCGAACAACACGATCTTTCTGGACGAAGTGCCGCAGTTCGACGGCCTGCGCTCCGAACCGCGATTCCAGAATCTGCGCCACCGCATCGGCCTTTAGACCAGCTCCATCCAGAATCATCGCTCCAGAGAGACGCTAAAAGATTCCCCGCCGTCCTTGTAGCAGCTTTCCCTCATCGAGCGAAATGTGAACTCCGGATAGCTCGCCGCCCCTCAGGCTCGCTAATCGCTGTACCGCCGCGAGAAACCGATCAGACTCCGCAGGCGCAATCACATCCTCCGTCAATGCCTTGAACTTTGCCAGATACTGCGGACGGTCAAAGGGCTTCGAGCCTGCAATGTGCGCATGCGGCCGGTCCAGTTCGCCGAAGATGCGTGTCCCATCCTTGAAAACCACTTCGGCTCGCGCTCCGTAAATTCGCTGCAGCGGATCGGGATGATGATAGCCGGCCGTCCACCTCGGATCTTCCTGGGTGCGAATCGATTGCCAAAGCCTGACTGTAGCCGGATCCGTCACTCGCTCTCGCCGGTAACTTTCCACATGATGCCAGCGGCCCTCCATCAGCGCCACCGCGAAGATATACATCACCGAGTGGTCGAGCGTTTCGCGGCTGGCGTCCGGTGAGAGTTTCTGAGGATCGTTCGCGCCCGTACCTATAATGTGATGCGTGTGGTAGCTGGTGTGAAGAACGATCTCCCGGACCTGGTCGACGGACTCAATCCTGTCTCGCATTTGAAACGCAAGATCGATGATGGCCTGAGCCTGAACCTCGGCACTATGTTGTTTGGTATAACTTTCCATGATGGCGCGCTTTGATTCTCCGGGCGCTGGAAGCGCAACGCTATAGCGAGCGTCCGGTCCATCCAACATCCACGCAATCACGCTGTCCTCCCCTTCGTAGATAGGGCTGGGGGAAGTCTCTCCTCGCATCGCCCGATCGATCGCCTCCACCGCAAGCTTGCCTACGTGCGCCGGAGCGTAGGCTTTCCACGAACTGATCTCGCCCTTGCGCGACTGGCGCGTCGTGAAACTAACGTGCACCGCTTGTTGGATGGCCTGATAGAGGGTCTCGACCGGAAGGTCGAGCATTGCCCCGATGCCTGCCGCCTGTGCCGGACAGAGATGCGCAAGATGATCGATCTTATGTTTATGCAGCGAGATACTGCGGCACAGATCAATTTGAATTTCGTAGGCTGCGACGATTCCACGCAGCACTTGCGATCCGGTGCAGCCCATGGTCTGCCCCACCGCCAAAATCGCTGGGATCGTATCGCCCGGATGCGCGTAGTCCGCGGCGAGATACGTGTCATGAAAATCGAGTTCGCGGACAGCAACTCCGTTGGCCCACGCAGCCCACTCGGGAGACACTCGGGTTTCGACCGGAACGCCAAATACTGTTGCTCCGTTGGGCCGCAGATGACCGAGCGCCATATCGCGCGCCGAGATCACCGAGTGACGATTGGCGGCCGCAATCGCAATCCCCGCATTGTCGATGATGCGATTGATCACCATCTCGGCAACATCGTCATCGATCGTAGCCTGATCGGCCGCTACCTCCGCCAGTTTCCATGCGAGTTGATCTTCCTTAGCAAGGTGGACACTCGATGGGTGCACCCGGACTTCATGCGTCATCATCCTGAACAGCCCTCACACCTACGTACGCGGGACCTTGAGCGAGGGCGAAGGAACCGCATATCTACTCTCCAACTCGTCAAATCGATCTTTTTGAACCAGCCGTTGTCTCTCGCTAAAACCGACGACCAGGTCACTCTGCTCAGTGAGCAGTCCGTCATTCTTCAGGCTCGACAAAGCGTTCTGCATCCCGCGAACTGCACCCTGTAAGGCCGCGTTGGCATACAGCACCATGCCAAAGCCGATCTTGCCCAACTCATCTGCGTTCAAAATTGGCGTCTTGCCTCCAACCACCATATTGGCAACTTGAGGCACCCCAACGCCGGCTGCAATCTGGCGCAACTCGTCGATAGTCCGTGGGGCTTCGATGAACGTCATGTCCGCACCAGCCTCCACGTATCGCTGCGCACGCTCGATCGCCGCGGCGATGCCCTCCACAGCCAGCGCGTCCGTTCGAGCTATGATCAACAGGTCCTCAATGCTACGCGCGTCCACCGCAGCCTTGATCTTCCCAGTCATCTCGTCAGTGCCAACGACGGCCTTTCCGGTAAAGTGTCCGCAACGCTTCGGCATCACCTGATCTTCCAACTGGATTGCATTCGCTCCCGCCCGCTCCAGCGTCCGAACGGTGTGACCTACATTGATTGCATTGCCAAATCCAGTATCCGCATCAACGATCAGGGGAAGACCGATCGCGTCACGCGTCGCAGCCGTGTGTTGTGCCAACTCAGCCAAACTAACTAAGCCAATATCAGGAACGCCGAGAAACGTATTTGCGATTCCGGCCCCGGAAAGATACACCGCCTCGAAGCCGAGGTCCTCAATAACGCGCGCACTCAGCGCATTCGCCGCTCCCGGCACAATCATGCCGCGGCGTGTGCTGACCTTTTCTCTGAGGACTGCTCCCAAACCCCGTTGCATTCACACCTCTTACATGCGTCATCATACGGGGCTCCCGCAGACAGCGGCAATTCGGCCGCTCAGCCAGTAGAGACCACCACGATGCCGTCCTCATCGCTGTACAGATATTCGCCGGTCACAAACCGCGCGCCGCCGAATTCGACGGGAGCATCTAGTTGCCCCACGCCCTGCTTCGAGCTCTTACGAGGGTTTGTCCCCAGCGATTTCACGTGGAAGTCCATCGCGCCAATCTGAACGCTATCTCGAATGGCGCCGTTGAGAATGACGCCCGACCAGCCATTGCGAAGGGCCGAAGTCGCAACCATATCTCCCATCAGCGCCGTTCGAAGAGATCCTCCGCCATCAACAACCAGGACCTCGCCATCCGAGGGCGCGGCAAGCGTCGCCTTCAGGAGAGAGTTGTCCTCGAAACACCGAAGCGTACGGATTCGACCTTCAATTGCGAGGCGACGTCCAAAGATTCGGAACTGCAGCAGACAGACTTGGGCATCGTCACGCTCATCCAAAACGTCGCTCGTCAATTTCGCCATACGACACCCTCCATCTTGTCCCCGGCAGAAAATTCTACGGCACGAAGACCCACCCTTCCATCAGCATCCGTGCGGTCCGACTCATGCTGACCTTAGTCATATGCCACACTCCGGAATGCCGTTCCGCTTCCGCACTCACCGCGGTCACTCCGGATGGATGTCCAAATCGTACCCTTCGTTCCACTCGATCGGCGTGGGCAGCGCTTCGTGCATTGGGAAGTAGCTCATTCACAATCGTTCCTGGAATCGCCGCAGCAACCGCAATGGCAATTGCGCCCGTTCCAGTCATCGCGTGATGGAGCTTCCCCATCGACAGAATCCGAGCATTCAAATCAATGTCGTCCGCCGCCACGAGCCTGCCGTTGGACGCGGTGTAGGCCGTCGACTCGGATACAAACGCAAGTTTAGGAGTGTGTGGCTGCTCATTCGTCGCCTGATCCGCGCTCCTGGCAAGTCCCATAGCAACCGCCCCGTGCGCGCGAATCGCTTCGCAGCGGGCAAGTAAGGGAGCATTGCTATTGATATCGCCTTGCATCTCATCACCCCGCAAACCAAGTCGGGCTGCGCTCACAAAGATCGTCGGATTCCCCGCCGTTATCAGAGTCGCATCCATCTCTCCGATGTTCGGCACAAAAAACTTCGATCGCGGACTGCCAGTTGGAAAGAGGCTGCTCGCTCCGGCCGAACTGCCCTCAGCTTGCTCGAAGAAATCCAGCAGGATTTCCGCGCCAGGAAACGCCACTCCATCCAGAAAAAAGTCACCGTCTTCGACTACCGTTCCATTGGCCATCGGCACATGCGCGTGAATCCGGGCCTGAAGATTGGCCTGCCATATGCGAACTGTCGCGATGCCATTCGCAGGAGCATTCACCAAACCCCGAGCAACCGCGAACGGGCCCACCGCCGCCGTCAGGTTGCCGCAGTTACCCGACCAGTCAATAACTGGTTTCTCAATCGATACCTGCCCGAACAGATAGTCAACATCGCAGTCTTCTCGCTCCGAAGGACTGATCACGACGACTTTGCTTGTACTCGATGTGGCAGCGCCCATCCCATCGGTCTGCTTGCCATACGGATCCGGGCTACCGATCACGCGCAGCAGTAGACGGTCCCACTCCAGGCGATCTTCTGGAAGGTGTTCTCTCAGGAAAAACACACCTTTGCTCGTGCCTCCTCGCATATATGTGGCTGGAATTTTACTCATCAGAGCTTTCTTGATTGGACCTGGAGTATCGAAGTCGCCTAGCAAACATGCCGGAATTCTAGAGCATTCGGTTAGCCCTGTCAGGACGACAGCCGAATCCGCTCATCTCGCACCGGAGGTACCCAATCTGCTATCTTTGATTGGTGACTCGCCTCGCACCACGAAGCAGCCAACTTTGCCCCTCTATGAGTAGCGTGAGTGAGGATAAGTGGTAAACAATTGTGTCTAAAAGTAGCGGGAGTAGTTCAGTGGCAGAACGTCAGCTTCAGTGCTGAGATTTTCGTCCATCCCCCATAAAATCAGCAAAACGTACACAAACTACCGCTATTCAGTGGCTTACAAAGGCAATGGCAGGCCGCGCAGGCGCGAGCAGATTTTGCAGTTTTAGCGTGTCTTGACCCATGTGGCTAGTAAAAATGGATAGTAAATTTAGGGGCCAGAATCAAAAAAGACAACTGGCCCCTGTTTACTATCCATCTTCCTATCCACCCAACGACCGCCATACCAACACCCTTCCCTCTTGTTCGCCAAAGCCAAGGATAGATTCAGACCTGAAACGGTACCCCATGGCCCGCGATCTGACGCAACGTGGGTAGTGGACCGCAGATCGCCTGGGCTATTCCGTCGGGGCTGGCCCCAGGCACACGGCCCGCATTTGGTATTGGGTCGGCACACTTGGCCCCGCCTTAGTGCGTAGGGATTACGAGACGATGGGTGAGCTGCTACCTAGTCGAAGATGATGAGGATGACGTGGAAGCCGAAGACGACCGTGAGGCTGCCGAGCTGCCGACCTGAGAGAATTATCCATGCCCGACCCAAGAGATGTTTCAGTCTCGAAGCTGCTCGCCAAGATGGTCTGCGCGATGGTTGACCTGCCCGAGTTCGTCGTCATCAAGTCGCACGCGGCAGAGGGTGGCGCGAGCTTCGCCATCGAGGTCCATCCGGAAGACACTGGAAAGATCATCGGCAAACAGGGGCGAAATGCTAAGTCCCTCCGAATCATCACGAGTGCTGTCGGGCAGAAGCTGCACCGGAGGTATGTCCTCCCGATCGATGAAGGGAACCTGGGATAGATCCCAACGATCCACAGAATATTCGCCTATTATTCGCCTATGGGCGGGGAGCGGGCATCAACGACGCGGATGAGACTGTCGGGGCGCATCTGCTGCCTCTGTAAGACCCCGCTTGCCCCGGACCCCAAACATCTGCAGGGTGAACGATATTGTGCTCGCTGCGCCTCCAAGCAGTCCTCGGCCACACACCGGGTCTACATGTCCTTCATGAAATCGCGCGGGTGGTACTGCCAGTTTCTGGAGGAGGACTTGAAGACGCCTCTGCCGCGCAAGCTCACATTCGCGTCATCTGACAAGATCATGGAGTTGGCCGAACGGGCGGGTGCTCTGCGGAACCTGGAGAGCCGCCAGGCCCTAGAACATGGCATCGGCGTCGGACGTGGAGGTGTGTTCCTCGTCCTCACCGACGATCAGTACCGGGAGTTGTGCCGGGGCAAGTGACCTTTGCCCCCTCGGATGGATCGGCGATACATTCACGTAGCTCAAGCCGAAGGCGCTGGTTATCATCGGGGTAGTAACGCACCCACATCAGCTCTTCCTAAGCGCATCGAAGGTGGGAAGGACGCGATGATTCACGACTCCATCAAGACCTACAGACTCCAACTCGATCCCGAGGGGACTATGCCGAACATCGACGTTAGTGTTCGCGTGGATGGTCGGGACATTCCGGAGGCGAGGGTAAACTACGTCGCCATGATCTTCGTCGATCGCGTGATCCACACATTGGAAGAGCTTTTCGGCTTAGACAAGTCCAAAGTGGCCAGTATTCGTGAAGACCTCGAGGCAGGCCGCCCCGTCCATATTGAGGTCCAAGCCCTCCGCACCCAACTGATCCAAGCCGGATTCATCCCAGGATGAAGTATGTGTGGTCGATACTTTAGACGCTCTGACAAGCAGCGAATCGCCGAAGCGTTCCATCTCGGCAAGTTACCGGAGGGGTTCGTCCTCCCACCAGCCGACTACAACATTGTCCCGACCCGTCATCCGAGCCGAATAATCTGGAGCGTAGACTTGCTTTGGGGGACGACATGCTCGGCTGGTGCATCGGCGTCTACAGGCAGAAAGATAGCAGCGTGTCGCCTGGAAAATCGGACCCTCCGGAGGGTGCTCGCCTGGCTGTCTGGCAGACAGGACTTGGCGGACT